>NZ_JBJACT010000008.1:0-202943 GCF_044778005.1 Mesorhizobium sp. IMUNJ 23033 | reverse complement strand
TTTTTCGGGGGTTTGTTGGGTTCTTTAGTTAAACCCCCCGACCCGCTCGCGGCACACCAGAGTGCCGCGAGCGGTCCGGGCTTTTCTTTGTCGGCAGAGACCAGGCCCGCACTTGCATTACGTCAAAAAGAAAAGAGCCCCATCCCGACCTGATCGGGATGGGGCACCAGCCGCGCACACCGCGGATCTTCGGACATTCAGTCGCTCGGGCGCATTTCCGTCGGGCGGCGCCTATGCGAGAAGCACACTGCTCAGGAAGTTGTCGTTGTGGAATTGTTCCTCTTGGACGCCAAGCAGCGTGATCTGATCCCCGCCGCTCAGGGACGCCACGACATTCGCGCCCTGGTTGGTGGCCACCTGCTGGAACTGGCTGGTGTTGGTGATGCCAAAGGCTCTGAGATCGAGGACGTCGCCGGTGCCGGCACCAGCCACGAAGTTCGCGATGGTGTCCTGCCCATCGCCGACAGCGAAGACGAACAGATTGTTCTGATTGCCGGCTACCAGCATGTCGTTGCCGCGCCCGCCGATCAGCTTGTCGTTCCCGCCCAGACCCCATAGATAATCCGCGCCGGCGGTGCCGTTCAGGACGTAACCCCCGTCGACGATTGTCGGCGTACGCCCTGCAGGCGTCGGGACAAAGTAGGAATCGGTGAGCACGCTGGTTGCCGTTGTCCCGTTGAAGCTGCTGACCTTGTAGAACTCGATCAGCATGCCTGCGTCGGTGACCGTAACCAGATTGGCACCGACGTTGGGAACGCTACGACCAGCTCCGCCAAGACCGGTAGTCGTGTATGGAAGAAATACGCCGTCGCCATTGTCGTCTCGATTCTCCCGGTAGTAATTGTGCTGATGGCCGGCAAAGACCGCGCTCACGCCCCATTGCTCGAAGGGCCATTGCATGGTGGCGGTGGTGCCGCTCGGATTGTATGGCGTGTGGTGGAAGTACGCCAGGTTGAAGCTCGCGTCGGAACTCGCGAGAAGGGATTGCGCCCACTGGCCCTGCACTGAAGTGGAACTGCGGCCATCCGGGTCCTCCTTGTTGCTGGTGAGAGCGAAGAAATGCACCGGCCCGATCTGGAAGTCGTAGTACCTCTCATTGTCGGGCAGCGTAAAGTAGTCCAGGTAGGCGGCAACGTTGCCATCGCCATATTCGTGATTGCCTAGCGTGGGAAAGAAACGGTTGATGGTGCTGCCGCTGCCGTATGCGCCTTGGTAATTGCCTATGTAGTCATGGTACTGCTGGCCGACGGCGGCATCGAAGGACTGCGGTGCATATACGTTGTCGCCTACTGTGAGAATGAAATCGACGTTCCAAGCATGGACCATCGCCGACACCGCCTTCTCACCGGCGAGATCGGTATCGCCAAAATCACCAAAGATCGCGAACCGGTATAATGTCTGCGGCCCCGCCGTCGGAACGACGCCGACAGTATAATCTTGTGTGGCGGTGCTTCCGTCAGACGAGGTTGCGGAGACGTGGAGGTTGATTGACGGCTCAGTTGTCGCATTGAGCGTGCCGGTGTTGGAGCGCGTGATGACGCCGGTGCTGGGGTTGATGGCAAAACGTGCATCATCGATGCTGTAGGTGACGGCCGAGCCGGCATCGGGATCCTTGGCCGAGGCGGTGATCCCGATCGTCGTGCCCGCGGCGTCGTTCTGGGCAATCCGGTTGACGGCGGTGTTGGAGTCGGGCGGGGTGTTGAAGGCGACCGGCTCCGGGTTGTCGAGGACGGCGAGAGTGAAGGTGTGGTTGGCCAGGCTGCCGTCCGACGAGCTTGCCGTCACCGTCAGGTTGATCGACGGCTGGGTCTCGAAGTCGAGGGTGCCGTTGGCCGAGCGCGTGATGATGCCGCTGCTGGCGTCGATGGCGAAGCGCGAGTCGTTGAGGCTGTAGGTGACGGTCGACCCGGTGTCGGGATCGGTGGCCGAGGCGGTGATGCCGATGGGGGCGCCCGCCGCGGCAAGCTCGGCGAACTGATTGGCCGTGGGGTCGGCGTCGGGCGGCGTGTTGAAGGCCACCGGAGGGCTGACAGGACCGGGCATGAGATACTCGATGTGCAGCAGCGGCGCGCTAGCCGGCGAAAACTCGTAGGAATCGGCTGTGCGCGTGCCGGTGCCGGTGATCAGGAATGCCATGTCGTTGAGCGCCGCCCAGCCCGAGCGATTGACGATCTCCTGGACGACCGCCGAGAGATCCGGCGTGCGCTCGGCAAGGCCGTGGGCGCCCTCTGTGGTCCAGGAGACCGGCGCCCAGGCCGTGGACGCGTCCGTTTTGGCACGCGAGGACACATTGAAGCTGACAGTGGTGAAGGGACTGGAGTCGTCGGTATCTTCGCCTTTGACCAGCAGCGACGTCGCGCCGGTCTTCACCTCATTGGCCTGGAACTGGATGTAGGCGCTGGTGATGATGGCGCCCTGGGGGATGTCGATGCCGGTGAAGCGGAGGCCGACCGTCTGGTTGGTGGTGCCGTCAACGACCAGTTCCAGGTCGGTGACGTTGCTCGCTATCGAGCCGGAAGCCTTCTGCTCCACATCATCGCCGGCGGCCGCCACCCTTGTCTCGATGATCACAGGCGTGGTCCCGGTGACGCCAACGCTGAAGGCGTGGGTATCCGTGCTGCCGTCGGATGAAGTGGCTGTGACGGTGAGGTTGACCGACGGCTCGGACTGGGCGTTGAGCGTGCCGGTGTTTGAGCGCGTGATGACGCCGGTGCTGGCGTTGATGGCAAAGCGCGCATCATCGATGCTGTAGGTGACCGTCGAGCCGGCATCGGAATCCTTGGCCGAGGCGGTGATCCCGATTGCTGTGCCCGCCGCGGCGTTCTGGGCGATCCGGTTGATCGCGGTGTCGGCGTCCGGTTGGGCGTTGAAGGCAACCGGCTCCGGGTTGTTCAGGACGGCGACGGTGAAGCTTTGGTTGGCGGTGCTGCCGTCTGAGGAGGTTGCCGTCACCGTCAGGTTGATCGACGGCTGGGTCTCGAAGTCGAGGGTGCCGTTGGCCGAGCGCGTGATCACGCCGGCGCCGGCGTCGATTGCGAAGCGCGTATCGTTGAGACTGTAGGTGACGGTCGAGCCGGCGTCGGGATCGGCGGCCGAGGCGGTGATCCCGATGGGCGCACCCGCTGCGGCAAGCTCGGCGATCTGGTTGGCGACGGGATCGGCGTCGGCCGGCGTGTTGAAGGCCACGGGAGGGCTGGGCAGCTGATACTCGATGTGCAGCAGCGGCGCGCCGGTCGGCGAGTACTCGTAGGAGTCGGCTGTGCGCGTGCCGGTGCCGGTGATCAGGAATGCCATGTCGTTGAGCGCCGCCCAGCCGGAGCGGTTGACGATCTCCTGGACGATCGCCGTGAGGTCCGGCGTGCGCTCGGCAAGGCCGTGGGCGCCCTCCGTGGTCCAGGCGGCCGGTGTCCAGGCCGAGGATGCGTCTGTGGTCGCGCGCGAGGATACGTTGAAGCTGACAGCGGTGAAGGGACTGGAGTCGTCACTGTCTTCGCCTTTGACCAGCAACGACGTCGCGCCGGTCTTCACCTCATTGGCCTGGAACTGGATGTAGGCGCTGGTGATGATGGCACCCTTGGGTATGTCGATGCCGGTGAAGCGCAGGCCGACCGTCTGGCTGGTGGTGCCATCAAGCCCCAGTTCCAGGTCGGTGACGTTGCTCGATATCGAGCCGGAAGCCTTCTGCTCGACATCGTCGCCGGCGGCTGCAACCCTTGTCTCGAAGGTCAGGTTGACCGCACTGGCGACGAGGAGGCTGCTGGTGACCGTGGCCGCCGTCGGCGTGGCGATCGTGTCGGCCACTCGGTCGGATGCGGCAGCGGGCGAGGTGATGCCGCCATTCCCGAAGCGCACCGCGGAATGCCAGGAGCCGGCATTCGCCGCCACGTCGTCCAGGAAGGTGCCGTCGAGATGAATGCCAATCCTGGCGGCCGCTTCGGCGAGGCCGGGGAGTTTCAGTCCGCCATCGAGCGCCCAGGTCGCAGGGATCTCGAGCGTGGAGATGAGGCTGTCGATCTTGCTCGCGGCCTGATCCGCGCTTTGACTGTAATCGGGCTCGCCGGCCTCACCAGCGAGGCTGCTATCGTCGAGGGATTCGAGGATCGGGGAAAGACTGTTCAGGAAGGCCGTGGAGTCGAGCACGACCGGTCCCGGAGCGTTGCCGCTCTCCGGAATCCGATGCAGTTTAGACATATCAGATCTCCTTTGCCGCTGTTTTTCAAACCTAGGCCTCGGCAGGGCCGGAGGTGGACATAGCAGCCTGCTCCGCTCAGTCGCGATCGACGGCGTCGACGGTCAAAATGGAGGGGCCGCATTACTGGTGGCGATGGTTCGCCGGACTGTCTGCGCTCAATCGCGCTGGCAGGGCGTCGCCGCAGAAAACAAAGTCAGGACGTCAGGCGAGCACTTGCCTGGATCACTCGCGGGGGCGCGGCAGGCCGAACATGGTCCAGCCTATCACGGTGTCTGGGGCGGTATCTGGGTCAATGGAGGGAATTAGCCTCGGCACTGGTTTGTATCCGAGGGTTCATCCCTTCCGGCTGAGCGAGGCGCGCGCCCGCGCCTGGAACATCGCTTGCTACGGATCAGACGAGCATCCAATGATCGAATGAGAACTCATAGATCTTGCCATCGTTCTCATTCGGATTCGAGTCGTTGTCCGTGCCTCGATCGACGATGTACAGGCTCGTCTGGCTCGAATCGTCGCTGCTCGGCGCCAGGGCCAGTCCCGCCGGCTTGTGCGCGTCGGCGGCAGAGATATCGAGCGTGCCCAGCAATTGCCCTGTGGGTGTTACCATTGCCACCGAGTCACGTGACTGAATGATATAAAGGATGTCATGGACCGGGTCATACGCGATGCTCTCGTCGGATGGGGTTCCCAGCGACTGCGCAGAAAAACTCGTCACGATGTCGTCGCCGCCTGTGCTTGCGACACCGTCGAATATGCCGTTCGCACCCGGGGCGACCGTGTAGATCCTCTGATTTGTGCCATCCGCGACATACAGGACCCCACGATTGGTGTCATAGGAGATCCCCTCCGGATCCGTGCTGCCGAATGCGGACGTCTTGAACGAGGTCACGATGTCATCGGACGTGTTGTAAAGTCCGTCCTGCCCAGGGTTGAGCTCGTATACGCTCCTGGTGCCGGTGTCGTCCGTGAAGAAGAGATGCCGGTTAACGGGATTGTAGGCGACCCCGGACGGCTCATCGGAGAAATTGATGGTGGTGAGCGTGCCCACCAGGGAGCCGCTCAGGCTCATCTGATAAAGATTCTTGCCGGTAAAGATGGACATCTCGTCAACTTCACTATCGGCAACCAGCAGCGTGCCGAGGTGGGAGATGTAGACAATATCCGTAGGGTCGGGGCTCGGCGGCGACCACTGCGAAGTCAGGATTGTGTGTGCCAAAGTCACTGATGTAGGCAGCTGGCTACCGCCGGTGACGTCGACAGCGAAGGCGTGTGTATCCGTGCTGCCGTCGGAGGAGGTCGCGGTTACGTTGAAGCTGACTAACGGCTCGGACTGGGCATTGAGCGTCCCTGAACCAGAGCGCGTGATGACGCCGGTGCTGGCGTTGATGGCAAAGCGCGCGTCATCGATGCTGTATGTGACCGTCGAGTTGGCGTCGGGATCCGTGGCCGAGGCGGTGATCCCGATCGTTGTTCCGGCGGCGGCGTTCTGGGAAATCTGGTTGACGGCGGTGTCGGCGTCCCGAGAGGCGTTGAAGGCGACCGGCTCCGGACTGTCGAGGACGGCGACGGTGAAGCTATGGCTGGTGGTGCTTCCGTCGGAGGAGGTCGCCGCCACCGTCAGGTTGATCGACGACTGGGTCTCGAAGTCGAGCGTGCCGTTGGCGGAGCGGGTGACGACACCGCTGCTGGCGTCGATGGCGAAGCGCTCATCGTTGAGACTGTAGGTGACGGTCGAGCCGGCGTCGGGATCGGTGGCCGAGGCGGTGATCCCGATGGGAGCGCCGGCCGCCGCAAGCTCGGTGATCTGGTTGGCGGTAGCGTCCGCGTCGGGCGGCGTGTCGAAGGCCACGGGAGCGCTGACTGGGCCGGGCAGGATATACTCGATGTGCAGCAGCGGCGCGCTACTCGGTGAGTACTCGTAGGAATCGGCCGTGCGCGTGCCGGTGCCGGTGATCAGGAATGCCATGTCGTTGAGCGCCGCCCAGCCCGAGCGGTCGACGATCTCCTGGACGATCGCCGTGAGGTCCGGGGTGCGCTCGGTAAGGCCGTGGTCGCCGACCGTGGTCCACGGGTCGGGCGCCCAGGCCGCGGACGCGTCCGTCGTCGCGCGCGAGGACACGTTGAACTTGACGCTGGTGAAGGCGCTGGCGTCGTCCGCATCTTCGCCTTTGATCAGCAGCGAGGTTGTGCCGGTCTTTACCTCGTTGGTCTGGAACTGGATGTAGGCGCTGGTGATGATGGCGCCCTGCGGAATGTCGATGCCGGTAAAGCGGAGGCCGACCGTCTGGCTGGTTGTGCCGTCATAGCCCAACTCCAGGTCGGTGACGTTGGTCGAGATCGCGCCGGAGGCCTTCTGCTCGACATCGTCGCCGGCGGCCGCCACCCTTGTCTCGATGATCACAGGCGTGGTCCCGGTGACGCCAACGCTGAAGGCGTGGGTATCCGTGCTGCCGTCGGAGGAGGTTGCGGTTACGTTGAAGTTGACTGACGGCTCAGTTGTTGCATCGAGCGTGCCGGTGCCCGAGCGCGTGATGACGCCGGTCTGCGGGTCGATGGCAAAGCGCGCGTCATCGATGCTGTAGGTGACCGTAGAGCTGGCGTCGGGGTCAGTTGCCGAGGCTGTGACCCCGATCGCCGTGCCGGCGGCAGCGTTCTGGGCGATCCGGTTGAGGGCGGTGTCGGTATCCGGTTGGGCGTTGAAGGCGACCGGCTCCGGATTGTCGAGGACGGCGAGGGTGAAGCTTTGGTTGGCGGTGCTGCCGTCCGACGAGGTCGCCGTCACCGTCAGGTTGATCGAAGGCTGGGTCTCGAAGTCGAGCGTCCCGTTGGCCGAGCGGGTAATGACGCCAGTGTCGGCGTCGATTGCGAAGCGCGCATCGTTGAGGCTGTAGGTGACGGTCGAGCCGGCGTCGGGATCGGTGGCCGAGGCGGTGATCCCGATGGGGGCGCCCGCCGCGGCCAGCTCGGTGATCTGGTTGGCAACCGGATCGGCGTCGGCCGGCGTGTTGAAGGCCACCGGAGCGCTGGGCAGGATGTACTCGATGTGCAGCAGCGGCGCGCTGGCCGGATTGTATTCGTAGGAATCGGCGGTGCGCGTGCCGGTGCCGGTGATCAGGAATGCCATGTCGTTAAGCGCCACCCAGCCGGAGCGGCTGACGATCTCCTGGACAATTGCCGTGAGGTCAGGTGTGCGCTCGGCAAGGCCGTGGTCGCCCACCGTGGTCCACGGGTCGGGCGCCCAGGCCGCGGACGCGTCCGTCGTCGCGCGTGAAGACACGTTGAACTTGACGCTGGTGAAGGCGCTGGCGTCGTCCGCATCTTCCCCTTTGATCAGCAGCGAGGTCGCACCGGTCTTCGCCTCGTTGGTCTGGAACTGGATGTAGGCGCTGGTGATGATGGCGCCCTGGGGAATGTCGATGCCGGTGAAGCGGATGCCGACCGTCTGGCTGGTGTTGCCGTCATAGCCCAGCTCCAGGTCGGTGACGTTGGTCGAGATCGAGCCAGAGGCCTTCTGCTCGACATCATCGCCTGCGGCCGCCACCCTTGTCTCGATGATTGCCATGTCAGATCTCCTTTCCCCTGCCTTCTCGGCCTTGGGGCGTGTTCAAGAGGGAGTATGGCCAGTACCAACCCCCGTGATCGAGCGTGGATGCACTGTTTTCATCGCCACAGCGACGGTGAGGTGCCCATGAAAGCCACGGCTGCAATCCATGGCAGGGCGGTCAGCTACAAGTCGGGTCCCGCCGTTATCAGTCTGTTTTCTTTTTCATCCCGGGCGGCGGAGCGGACGCCAAGAGGGCGCTACGGACGCGAGCAAGCGCAGCAGGGACCGCCCGTCCTGTCCAAGGAACAGCGACGGCAGGATCCAGCACAGCAGCAAGCCCCCAGCCGCCGCCAGCAATGCCGTATCGATGAGCAGGGCAAGCGCAGGCAGTTGGAGTTCGCGCAACCATTCCACGAATGCCCAGATGCCTGTTCCGAGCACGCCTGCGAGCGCAAGGCCGGGCAGGTGCGCCATGGCAAATTCCGACCACCGCATCCCGGTCACGCGGAGGCTCAACTGTGCCATGAGGATGAAGTTGACCCCGAAAGCGGCGCCGACGCCGATCGCCACCCCCTCTATGCCCCAGAATTGCCCTATGATGGACCCGACAAAGACGCCGATGGTGAAAACAGCCTGGCGCCAGGCCCGGGCGTAGACCGTGCCGGTTGCCCGAGAAACGGAATCGCTGAGCTTGTAGCTCGTGCGGAACAACATGCCGAATGCGAGGATCTGCAGTGGGCCGACAACGCCCTCCCATCCCCGTCCGAGAATGACCGCGACCAGTTCGGGCGCGACGATCGCCACGACCACGCTGGCCGGCAGGACGAGCAGTGCGCAACCCGCGACTGCGCTGCGATAGGCGCGAGCAAGCCGCGCGGGCTGCTCCTGGACCAGTGCCATGGTCGGGAACAGCACGCGATCGAGAACCTGACCGACAATGACCGCAGGCGTCGTCATGAGCTGCGACGACAGACCGTACAGGCCGAGCGCATCGGCGCCGAGCCAGCGGCCCACGACAAGCTTGTCAGCCTGGGTGGCGAGGTAGTTGAATATCCGGGCAATGGTGAAGCCGCTTCCGAAATAGAGCAGTTCGGCGATGGCGCGCCGTTCCAGCAAAGGCCGCATCGGGTGCGGCTGGCCTATGAGCAGCACCATCATGCGTGTGAATTGCTGGATCAGCACGGCCGCTACAAGCGCCCAGATGCCGAAGCCGAGCCAAGCCAGAACCGGCCCGGCAACGACGTAGCCCACCGCAAAGGCGCAGGCGTCGATGAGTGCCAGCCAACGGAACCGCAGCGCGCGCTGGGCCGAGGCCAGTGCCACCATGGAAACCCCTTGGAAAAGGAACACGAAGCAGACCGCACGCACGACCGGAGCCAGTTCGGCAAGCCGAAGGAGGCCGGCAATGGCGGGTGCCATCGCCCAGACCAGCGCGGACACAGCCAGCCCAAGGAGGCACGACAAGGTGAACCCGACCCGAAGATGCCGATCCTCCAGCACAGGGCGCTGCACGATCGCGGGGGTAATGCCAAGCCCCTGGAAGATGGCTGAAAACTTGATGACGATCAGAGCCGCGGAGTAAAGGCCGAACTCCTTGGGCGAGAGCAACCGGGCCAGGACGAGGAGGGCGACAAGCTCCGCGACCGCAAGCGCGCCCATGGAAAGGGCCGTCCAGAACATGCCCACGACACTGTGTTTTGCCAGCCCGCGCCGGATATCGCTCACGCTTCTCTCCACTCACCAAGCCAACCCAGGCGGGCGGCCATTGCATCTTTCCAGGATGCGCTCACAGAGGACAGATATCCGAACGGCGGATACCGGTGCGCCGTATGAGGCGGTTCGGCCTCGGTGCGGTCCGCCGCCCGGCGTGCCATGTTACTGAAGGGGCTGCGGGATGTCGTAGCGGTAGTACTGCATTTCGTCCCGGATCTCCGGTATTATCGCCGCCAGTTCCTTGCGGTCGAGGCGGAGCCACTTCTGCTGTCGGCCGGGATCGATCATCTCCTTGGCCGTGCGAACGATCTCGTCGGTGCAGTCCAGCCCGCAATGCTGATAGATGCGCCGCAACACCGGCTCGGGATCCTGCATCAGATCCTCATAGCGAAACGACAACACGCGGCCGTTCCCCAACCTGGCGAGATCTTCCCGGGCCTTTTGGTTGCCGCGCGCCCACTGGCGCGCGATCACCGTCAATTTTTCCTGTTCCTGCAAATCCCGATCGATTCCCTTGTAGCGGGGCCCATAGATCGGCGTGTATTTTCTCCTAAAGATCTTCTTGGCGATGAGCTGCTTTATGAAATCTTTTGCGTAATAATGAAGATGTGTCACCGGAGTAACCGCAAGCGTCCTTCGCAGCCCCTTTAAAGTCTTTGGTTTCTGCCACTTAAGCTCCATAGAGCTTATGCATGAGAAGGGGTTCCTCGTAATATATAGAAATATAGCTTCCGGAAAAATCTCGTGGACAAGCGGCACGCGCAGGACATTGGAAGGCGTATTTTCCATGACCTGCCGGCCGCCGTTACGCGACTGGTACTCGAGGAACCGATCGCGAATGTAACGAACGACCTTTTTCGTGGCGTCACTCTTGACGAATTCGTCATGGCGCCGCGCCGGATCGGCATAGAGCCATAATGTCCTTGGTTCATACCAGGTGACGATGTCCGGATGCAGCCCGATCAGCTTCTGCGCAATCGTGGTGCCCGACCGATAGTTGCCGATCAGAAAAATCGGAGGCTTCAGCTCTGTTGCCGTCATGAGAAGTCACCGTTCAACGCAAGTGAGACAGGATTGCCCGAACCGCTCTAATGTTTTCACGCAATTCCGGACGGAAAATCGCTGCGCACTTTTCCTGGAATTGCTTTTGCCGCGCTGAGCGCGACTATTCGTCCCGGAACGCGCGCATCATCTGGTCTGTCAAAGGCTTCATCAGATAGGAGATCACCTTGCGGTCGCCGGTTCTTATGAACGCTTCGACCGGCATGCCGGGAATGAGTGAGACAGGGCCGAGTTTCTTCAAATCCTTCGGGTCGGGCGCGATGCGCACAACGTAGTAGGTTTCATTGGTGTGCTGGTCGTGCGTTACATCGGCCGCGATCATGGACACCACGCCTTCGGCTTCAGGCGTTGTGCGCACGTTGAAGGCGGTGAAGCGAAGACGCGCGCTCTGACCGATCAAGAGCTGGTCGATGTCCTGTGGGGCCGCCTTCACCTCGACCGTGAGGGTGTCGGTGTCGGGTACGACCAGCATGATCGGCTCCCCCGCGCCGATCACGCCGCCCACGGTGTGGATCGTCGATTGATGGACAATGCCGCTGGCGGGAGCGCGAATATCGATGCGCGAAAGCTGGTCCTCCGCGGTGACTTTGCGTTCCTCGAATTCGGCGATCTTGGCCTCGACGTCGCGCAGTTCGCTTCCGGTTTCGCTGGAGAACTGCTTGTCCAGCTGCAGGATCTGAAGCTCGACTTCGGCGATGGCCCCCCTTGCCTGCGCTATGCTCGACACAAGCTGCGCCCGCTCACCCTCGATGCGTGTCGCCTCGCGTTCATATTCGGTCAGCTTCGATTTGAGGATGAGCTTCATTTCCACAAGGCTGCGGATGTCGACGAGTTCGTCGCTGATAAGCGCGATCTCCTTGGCCTTTGCCGACGCCTGGGCCGAATAGCCTTCGATCTGTTTGCGAAGCTGCTCGATGCGTTCGCGCATGCGTGCCTTGTTGCCGGACAGCTCGACCCGGCGAAGTTCGAACAGTCGTTGTTCGCTGGCCACCGTGGCCGCAATCTCAGGATCGTTCATTCGTGAGACAAGGATCGGAGCGAGCGTCATCCGTTTACTGCCGTCACGTTCCGCCTCGAGCCGGGACTTTCGCGCGTAAAGCTCGTCCAGGTTCTTTGTCACGTAGGCCAGGCTGGCACGCGGGATGGTGTCGCTAAGCTGCACCAGAATATCGCCGGCCCGCACACGGTCGCCATCGCGCACGAAGATCTTGCCGACAACACCGCCTGTCGGGTGCTGCACCTTCTTTTCGCTGCCGTCGACGATCACCGCGCCGCGCGAAATGATCGCGCCCGAAATGTTCACTGTCCCGGCCCAGACTCCCATCACGCCGACGAGCAGCGCAACGACGGTCGTCCCGCCCAGCAGATTGTGGCGAATGGATCGCCGGTTGGAAGGCAATCGGCTCAACATGGCTGCCCTCATTGCCCGTTTCCCGACGTTTTCAATTCGGCAGTTGCGGCGAGCTTGAAACCGGCTGCAGGCCCTCGCCATTGACCTGCGGCATAGGAAAGAGCTTGGACAGAACGCACTCTCTCGTGCCGAACATGTGCATCTGCCCCTCTTTCATCATGAGGATGTAATCCACCGTGGTGAGAATGTTCGGTCGATGCGCAACGATCGCCACGATGCCGCGGCGCGCCTTGATTCTGAGGATGGCCTCGGCAAGTGCCCTTTCGCCTTCCATGTCGAGGTTGGAGTTCGGCTCGTCGAGGACTACCAGAAAGGGGTCGCCGTAGAGGGCGCGCGCCAGGGCGATGCGCTGACGCTGCCCGGCTGAAAGCGCGGTGCCGCCCTCTCCGATCTGCGTCTCGTAACCGTTGGGAAGACCGACGATCAGGTCATGGACGCCGGCGGCACGCGCAGCGGCGACGATGGCTTCCGCGTCCGGTCCAGGATCGAAACGTGCGATGTTGGCGCCAACCGTTCCCGCGAACAGTTCGACGTCCTGCGGCAGATAGCCTATGCAGCGGCCAAGTCGCTCGGGCGACCACTGATCGAGCGCCGCGCCATCGAGCTTGATACGACCCGCCAGCGGTCGCCACGCGCCGACCAACCCGCGAACGAGGCTCGATTTGCCGGAACCGCTTGGTCCGATGATGCCGAGCACCGAGCCGGCATCCAGACGGAATTCGACACTTTGCACGATGATCCGTTGCGTGCCCGGCGCGCCGATCGCGATGCGGTCCACCGTCAGATTGGAACTCGGCACCGGAAGCGCCATCGGCTGGGCGTCCAGGGGCAATCGGGCGAGCAGATTGCTCAGCCTGCGCCAGCTCTGGCGCGCGCCGACGAAGTTCCGCCAATGGGCGATGGCAAGATCGACAGGGGCAAGCGCACGGCCGGCAAGGATGGAGCCGGCGATGATGATGCCGGCCGTTGCCTCGCCCTCGATGACCAGCCAGGCGCCCACACCCAGCATTGCCGACTGGAGCATCAGCCGCAAGGCGCGGGCGAAGCTGCCGAAGCCGCCCACGATGTCGCTGACACGCTGCTGCTGTGCCAGATATTCCCGGCTCGCTTCCCTCCAATGGTCATGCAGGCGCTTTCCCATGCCCATTGCCGCAAGCACCTCTGCGTTGCGGCGACTGGCCTCGGCGCAGCTGTTGCGCCGCACGCCGGTCAGAACCGCGGCGCCCATCGGTTTGCGCGTGAAGATCTCGGTTGCGGCAGTCAGGGTCACCAGCACGATTGCGCCGCAAGTGGCCGTGATCCCGAGGATTGGATGGAAGCTCCAGATGATTGCCAGATAAAAGGGCAGCCACGGCAATTCGAACAGCGCGCTGGGCCCGGGGCTCGACAGAAATGTGCGGATGCTGTCGAGATCTCGCTGCGGCTGCAGCCCGTCGCCCTGCGGGCCAAGGAACAAGGGCAGCCTGGACACGGCGGTGAACACGCGTCCTCCGACGGCTTCGTCCACTTCGGCGCCGATCCGGGTCATGATGCGGCCGCGCACGAGGTCGATGACCGCCTGCCCGATAAACAGGGCGCCTGCCAATATCGCCATCCCTACCAGGGTCGGAACGCTGCGGCTCGGCAGCACCCGGTCATAGACTTGCAGCATGAATATCGCACCGGTCAGCATGAGGATATTGCTCACGCCACTGAACACCGCGACGCCCGCGAGCGCTCCCTTGCAGGAGCGCAGCGCGCAGGCCAGTTCCGAACCGGGCGCCGGCTGGATGCCCCCGGCAGAGGATTGAGCGCCTGTGTTCGCCAACACGATCGGCAAAGCGCCCCTCCGCTTCCGCCCTGCCTTGTAGGCAGCCACCACCAGTAGCCCCAGAACTGCGGCCGTCAGCCAAACCGGGAGAGCGTCCAGTGAGCTCCCATCGGCAAAGTGGACCCAGTCAGGCAGTCGATCGGCCAAAGGCCGCGTCGGCGATGTCAGTCCCTCGAAATCAACAAGGCGCGGCAGAAACCCAATTCCGGCGAGCACAAGAGCGAGGAGGAGGACTATACCGGCAATGCGCGACCGGACGGTGGGACGGCGGCGACGCGGCGCGCGACGTAGCGTCGTCTTTCGGCGCGCCGGCGGCCGGAGAAGGCCGAGCGGCCTTTGTGCCGGTTCAACGGGGGCAATCGCCCGGCGGAGATAGCTCCCCAGGACTGTCAGTGCTGCGCCGAAGACCACGATCAAAGTTCCTGAGATGAAAGTCGTACCCACTTAGAGCGGTTCAGCTTCGATAGAATCGCCGATGCGCTCTAACTCTTTGTTTTTACGCAATTCCGGCCCGAGGGTTCCGCATTTGAGGCCGCTACTGCCCGGTGGTCAAAGCGTCGGGTGCGTAGAACCCTTTGTTGGCCACGATGGAGACCTCGATGACGTCGCCTGCTCTTACTTCGGTATTTTCGTCGGCGACGAGGTCGTGGGCGATTTTCTGCTCGCGCCTGAAGATCGAAATCTTCACGGAGCCTTGCAGGTCGTCGAAGGTCCGCTGTTCGCCATAGGTAAAGATAAAGAGAAGCTTGTCGGCGACGTACCTTATCTGGCTTTGAGTCTTTCCAAGCTCGACCTGCGTGTCCTGGGTCTGCGCGATCAACTCCATTTCATAACTTTGATGCTTTTTTCGAAGCTCGCTTTCCGAGTTCAGTATCGCCTGCCGCACCTGCTCCTGCTGAAGCTCGGTCTGCGCAAGTTCCGCGCGATAGCTGGTGTGGGCTCTTTCGGCCGTCATGACATTCGAATTCGTTATCAGGCCTTTTTCCCGCAGCGACCGGGCAGACTTCAGTTCCTCGAGTTGAAGGTTCGCGGTCTTCTCCCGCTCATTTCGCGAGGTGGCAATCATTTTCGCTTCCTTCCTCGCCCGATCCAACGAGGCCTCGAGATAGGAAACGTCGTCCCGATACGCGGCAAGCCGCGCGTCCAACTGGGCTTGTTCGGACGCGACGATGTCGGCAATCAAATGTCCGGCGAACTCGACCGGCGGATCCGGTGGGGCAACGAAAGACTTGTCCTGTCGAGTTTCCGCCTCGAGCCGGGCGAGCCGAACCTTGAGGCGATATTCTTCAATCGCCAGATTTGCGCGCGCGCTGCGCAGATCGGCTATTTGCAGGGCCGGTTCCATGTTTCCCACGGTGGTAGCCCGAAAGCCGCCTGCGATGGCGAGCGCATGGCGAACCGTTATTCCCGGTTGAAAAGGGTACGATCCGGGATGGGCCACCGTTCCGGAAATGAAGAACGGCCGGTACTGGCCGATCTCCACTTTCACGAAGGGCTCGAGGATGAGCTTCTGCTGCTGAAATGCGCGCTGAATGGCCTGCGAGAGGGCAACGGTGGTGAGGCCGCGCGCCTGGACATCACCCAACAAGGGAAGCGATATGGAGCCCCGATCATCGACCACGACGTCGAGCGGATAGGATGCCTCGCCGATAACCGAAACGCGCAGGATGTCACCGCTGTCGAACGTATATCCGTCCGCGCGGGACGCATCAGCGGCGAGCAGTACAAAGGCTATGGCGAGGCCACCAATCATCGCGAGCATGCTGCTGACCGCAGGTTCAAGCCTGGGAAATAGTCGTCGGCTCCAATTCTTCGCTGGCAAAGGCCTGGATGGAAGTTGTTGCTCAGCACGCAAACGCATCGTTCGTACTCCGGTTGTCCTGCCTGCCGTCAGAATCAGTTCGTCGGCTCCGTTCGGGGAGCGGAAGGTCCATCAAAATCCGTGAAGCCCCAAGGTCTGCTTGGCCAGCCCGTCGCCAATTCGGACGTCGTTCGGCCTGGCGGGTGAAAGGGCTGACTCCAGCACGGACTGATAGATCAGCTCGACCCTTTCGCACATGGACTCCAGCCCCCAGGACGAAAGGTCGGTGAGCTTCGCGCCATCAGCCAGCCGAGCGCGATAGTGTTCGTTCGCGAGAAGATCGGCGACCGCCGCCGCCGCGGCGCCTACGTCCTCCGCAGGCGTCACGATGCCGTTCACGCCATGCTTCACGACCTCTTCCACTCCGGGCAGATGCGAGACCACGCTGGCCCGGCCGCCCGCCAGGTATTGCATCATGACGCGCGGCAATCCTTCTCGCATCGACGTCAGCACGCACACGTCGGCCAGGCTGATCAGCCGTTCGGGCTCGCGGTGATGGCCGATCATGCGAACCCTGTTTGCGAACGGGGATCGTTGGATCGCCGATTCGACAGCGGATCGCGCCGGTCCCTCGCCAGCGAGGAGCAGCCGCACGTTCGGAATTCGGTCGACCACTTGCCCGAATGCTTCAATGAACTCGACGTGGCGTTTTCTCGGTTCCAGTGCGGCCAGCACCAGGACCACGGGCGGCTTTGGCTCACCGATGGCCGTCCCCAGGAGCAGATGCGGTTCATGCGGCCATTGCGCGTTGGCGAAGCGCGCCAGATCGAAGCCGGAGTGGACGACATGGTGCTGATCGGGGCTGCCCAAATGATTGGCGATGCAGATGTCGCGCATCGCCTGGCTGACATCGATGAAAGCGCGCGTGAAGTTCGCCGCCAGGCGCTCGGCAGCCAGGAACATCAACCTCTGCGCACTGCCCACATGCACGAAAGGCAGAATGTGCACGCCATGGATGATGCCTGGGATATTGGCTTCCCTGGCAGCAAGGCGGCCGACGATGCCGGCTTTGCTTTGGTGCGTATGCACGATGTCAGGCCGCCAATCGCGCATGAGGCGCGTGAGTTGCCTGAATGTAGAGATGTCGCGGGATGGTGAAATCGGGTTCAGGAGCCGTTCCAGGGTCACCATCCGAAGGGCTCCGGCTACGGACGCCCGCAAACTCGGGTCGTATTCCTCACCGTGAACCAGCATCACCTCGTGGCCGTGCCGCGCCTGGGCGAGACAACAGGCCAATGTGTTCTCTTCGGAACCTGCCCGAAGCAGTCGGGTGAGCACATGAATGATCTTCATTTGCCTATACCTCTGGGGATGTGAAATCCGGCGGACGGTGCATTCGGGCAGGAGATCGGCGCAGCGGTCGGGACGTTGGGGACGTCTCTCGGCGCCTGTCCCGCGCATGGCCGGGATCGCCCGGCCGTGAGGGCGTTCGTCGTGGCAAGGTTGCCCGCTTGCGTCTGCTGTGGTGGTGGATGTCGGCGGTTGTGCCGCCCGCGCTGTCTCTTACAGAGACAGCCAGATATGCCTGAACAGTTCCCGGTTGACCGTCTCTAGGCTGGCACTCGCGTCAACGGTCCGGATGTTCTTGTCCCGGGTCCGCAGCTCCGCCATCAGCGACAGCCGCGCATCGAACGCTTCCTTCCTGATCTCTCCCGGCTTTCGCTGCTCGGAGACGGCAAAATCGGAAACCAGGTGCAAAATGAGGTGGGGCCGGCATTCCTCCATCTTTTGATAGAGTTTCTGCTCGAGCCGGGCGAGAGGCGACAAGCCCGGGATGGAGAACAGGTGCTCGGGGATGGTTGGCCCGTCCAGATATCCCCTGCGCAGCGTCTGCGGCCACCTGTCACTAACGACGATCATGCCGCGTGTTGCCCATCGATGCGCACGCTTCACAACCGCGTATCGCTCAAACGCAATCAGGACCGCCCACAATGCCAACCCGGTCGCGACAACGCCCCCCTTGGCCCAACTTCGGCGGATGGAATCGTTGCCATCCTGCTGGACCAGGGACTTCAGGCTGCGTCTATGAGGTAAAATCAGGCTCTGCAGCCGCTTGCGAAGCCACCATCCGCGGCCATCGCCGGTTCCGACATAGGCCTGCGCACACCCGAATTTCCATCGAAATGTCTGGGTCAGCCGATCGACCTGAGTGCTCTTGCCCACCCCATCAGGACCGATTACCGCCACAACAAGCCCGCCAGCCACCGGCCGTCTCTTCGGTGGAAGGCGGCCGGGCATCAGGCGCTGAAGCAGCCTCAGGGCGAGATATGAGGTCTTGCGGACCAGATGAACCGCAGCATCGGCGACTGCATAATGCCCTGTGAAACCAGACATTTCCCGGATCGAACGGCGCAGTCTGGCAAGATCGCCATAATCAGCGACCAGATCGTCGCCGCTTTTCCGGAACCTGCAGATCGCCGTCCTTCCGCCGCCAAAGGTGTATTCCACGACATGCAAGCTTTGCTCGCCGGGCAGCGATGGCTCGCTGGGCAGCGATGGCAGGCGTGCAAGCTGGTCCTTCCACCGATCGGGCAGGGTGATCCACCGGCTCCACGGGAAGGCCCGAGCCCGGAAGGCGAAACGGGCAATCGCTATTCGGATCTCGTCTTCAGGAGAGACGACGGGAACCGATACGTCCTCCACGCAAATAGACTCCCATCGTGCGATCGTCGCATAGTCGAACGCCAGATAGCGCTTACGAAACTCCCGACCGACCCGGACACCGATATGCGTGTCGAGATGCAGGTACCGGCCGCGCGAAAAGTCGGGTATGAACCAGTCCTCCCGGCCGGCACAGACATTGTCGTAGCAGGAGAGGCTCACGCCGCGGCGACCCTGCATCCGGCTGACGATCGAGCAGAAGACCGGGTAGTCGTGCTTGTCCAAAAGGACATCCAGATCGTCCCGGCCAGCAAGTGCGTCCTGCACCGATGCGAGATCCTGAACGATCCCGTATTTCAGGCCGGCCGCATTCAGCGCTCGAAAAAGTTCGGCGGCGATCGGCAGTGCCGGTTCCGTTTCGAAGGGGCGAAAAGGAGCATTTCCGTCAGTTTGCGATGGCTCTGTATCGGCTTCGCTGTCCGCAACGGCTTTCCGCCGCCAGGCGAAGTCTTGCCACGACCCCGCGCCAGGCGCCCCGGCAGGTGCTGGAACATGCGCGTCCGGCGCCAACGCTTCCGCCAGCATCCTTGCCTTGGCCTCAGGGGACCAGCGACGATATTGTTGCGGCTGCAGGCCATCCCTAAGCTCTCCGGGGCCCACGGGGTGACTGCTTCCTGGTTTGGACTTGCGTGAAGGTTTCAAGGGCTTGGAACTCGTATTGCACGCTACCGCACTGAGGGTGAATTGTGCGCCAACTCAACACTCCCTCGCCGCATAGTTTCGGCGTCACATTGCGAAAAAACCAACTAGAAAAACACAAGCTCAATCTTGAGAGACGATCGATATGTTGTCTCTATCAATGGTAATCGGAATTGAACGGTTCATGATATCGAGAAGAATTCTAACGGCTCCGGCTCTTCCAACGTAATCAAGCACGCCGAGCTGGTCCGAAAACGGTCCGTCGGTGATCCGAATTCTTTGCCCCGGCCTCAGCAGCACATCCGGATGCAAGATTCCGTCGTCATCGGTCGCCGATATCAGGGACTCAACGACGCCATACGGCGCTGGTGTCGGTACGCCATGACTCATGACGAGCTTCCGAACGCCAACGGTGGAGTTGATCGGGTACCAACTTTGCTGATCGACAGCCAGGGAGACAAACAGGTAGCAATCGAAATACGCACTGCAAACGGTCTTGACGCTACGAGCGTGCCGAACAGTCCGCTTGCGCTTGGGCAGGTAGGTTCGGAAGTTCTGCGACAGAAGGTGCCGCTCGGCCAGGCTCTCGGAATGCTGATGTGTCTGGACCACGCACCAACGCGCAGCCTTGCCGTCGCGGCTGTCTCTTGTCGGTTCCAGGAGCGGATCATAATGTAAGTCGGATTGCAGCATTGTGAATTCTTCTTTTTCTCTTAGTTGAGGTAGTAACTGTCCGAGACACTGCTTTCGAGCGACGTGTAGCGGCCGTATCTTGGCAGCTTTGGTTCGTCCACCATTGTCAGGGCAATGCCGGCGATCTTGGAACGGCCGCCAAGACTTCGAATTCCCTCGGCAGCGGCCTCGCGTGAGGTGTCGCGCCACTTCACGACAAAGACGACCTTGTCGACGTACGGCGCCAGGATCGAGGCATCGGCTACGGGGCCTACAGGCGGTGCGTCGATTATCACCGTGTCGAACTTTCCGCGGAGTTCATCTAGGAGCGAGCGCATTCGCGCCGAAGCCAGAAGGGCAGGTGGGTTCCGCGTCCTGGCGCCGGCAGGCAGCAGGTGGATTCCCGAACGTTCGTCCCGATGAATTGCGTTAGCGGCCTTCATCGGCAAAGTCAGAAGGTCAACCAATCCGACCTTGTCTCCCATGCCAAAGAAGGCCGTGGCTGCTGAAAGCCGCAAGTCTGCATCGATCACCAGGACCCGGTCGCCGTCGGCGGCTGCGGAGCAGGCCAGACTTAGCACCAGAGTTGTCTTTCCTTCGCCGGGCATCGCCGATGTCACCAGCATGAGGCGCGGCGACCGCCCCGCCCCAGGCGTTGCCTCCATGCCCAGGCGAAGCCGTCGTACGGCTTCGCTGTATCTGGATAGCGGCCGGCGCTCGAGATAAGCCACCGGTTGAGATTGGGAATTGGCGTCTCCCGACCAGCCCGACATTCTCGGCACGGACGCAAGAACCGGAACGGCCAGCTCTTCCTCTATCTGTTTCTTTGCCATGAAGCCGGAAGCGAAAAGTTCACGAAGAACGGCGCCGGAGCCGCCAAAGAAGACACCGAGGACCAGACCCAAGGCCGCAAAGAGGGGCCTGTTCGGGAAACTTGGCGCATCCGGAATTTCCGCGTCCGTGATGACGCGTACGCCGCTGTTGAGGAGGGTGGATTTTTCCTCGGCGAGCTTGGCGCGAGACAGGAACGTCCCAAAGAGCTCCTTGTTGGCGTCGGCAATCCTCTGCAGGTCGCGCAACTGGACGCCAACCTGACCTTCAACTTCGGACTTGTCGGATACCGACGCCAGGGCTCGCGAGAGCGAAGCTTCGCGAGCCTCGGCGGCGTCGACTTCATTCTTTAGATTGCCGATGAGGCGCTGGACCTCGGCGGAAATCTGTCCCTCGATGTCCCGGCGCTCCGCCTGGGCAGCCAGCACGTCCGGATGCCGTTCGCCATACTTCAACAGAAGGTCGGTTTCCCGCCGCGCCACCACGGATTGCTGAGCTCGAAGTGCGCTGACGACAACGGACTGCAATACGTCAGGTATGGTCTGGATATCGCCGCCACCACTCAGTAATTTGTCAACCAGCTGATATTTTGTTTTTTTCTCCGACAGTTCCGCGCGCGCATTGATCAGGGCGACATTCAATTCAGACAGCTGCTGGTCGGTCAGGCTGCCCGATTGTGTCGACAATAGATTGTGATCGATCCGGAATTTCTGGACGGCTTGTTCCGACCGGCTGAGCTCTTCCCGCAGATACGCGGCCCGCTCACTGAGCCATGTGGACGCTTTCTTGGCGCCCTCGTAACGGGACTTTACCCGGTCAACGACATAGGCCTGGGCAATTGCATTGGCGAGGGATGCCGATTTGTCCGGATCGTAGGAGGTCACGGAAAGCTCGATGACGTCGGCAAGTCCGACGCGCGAGACTCCCAGCGCACCCTTGAGCCAATCCAACGCCGCTGGCCCGATGTTGGGATCTTCCGTCAGCTTTTCGCCATCGACGACCTTCTGCAGAAGGGAAGTAGACCTCAGGACCGCAATCTGGCTTTCGATGAATGTTGAATTGTCCGAAAAGTCGGATTTTGAGTAATCCTGTGGAGTGACATAATCGTTCGGCGCGTCGAGTAAGACTTCCGCAGCTGCCGTGTACGATGGTGGGATCTTATAGGCAGCAACCAGGAATATAGCAAAGGTGATCGCTGCAGTCGCACAGACAAACTTCCAGCGCCGGACAAGGAAATCAAGAATCTCCCTGACGTCGAGCGGCATCAATTGCCGGGTCATGATCGGATTGTCAGTCGGGCTAGGCATTTCCGAATCCTTGCGACGAACAACAGAACTCCTACCCCTTCAGCGCCGGCTGAATGGCTCGCACTTCAAGATCCTTCGGGCAGCTAGCTGCTAAGCGCACTCACGCGCATGAAACGGTAGGGGTTCTCGCCCCGCCATCTGGCATGTCCAAATCGCTCTCTTCCGCCCGTTGACCGATCACGCAACCGGTCAATCGAAACCATATCAGCTTCGCGGACAGCCTCGCCATTACCATTAATGAGTAGTAACTCGGCTAAAGGTCGATCTGGTCTACCCGATAGTCTTCCGGAGGGCTTGAGGGCGTCGCCCAGGCACCTTTCCGAGTTCATCCGGGAGGTCTACAACTACACTGGCGTCATCAAGGGGCGCGAAGGCGAAGCGTGCGCCCTCCGGCGACGCGAAAGCGGCGGATATCCTCATTTGTCTCGGCGACCCTGGGGTTGATATGGACACGTATGGCGAAATCGGTTTGCAGTTTGTGGATTGGGTGGCGAACAGATCAGGAGCCATCCTGGTGTTGCTGGCAAGCTTGCCGCTGGCGCTTCTTCTGAAGGAGGGCCGGATGCTGAGCTACAGTGCCCTTGTCGTGTTTGTCGGGGCTGTCGCAGTGATCTTGTTCAGCTTCGAAGGCCCTGCAGGAGCAGTCCTAGTCGTTCTCGCGAATACTTTCTTGGTTTTGGTTGCCCTGCTTTTCACCCGAAGGCGGTTGACGCAGATCGAAGACAGGCTGGCATCGGTCATCTCGGCAGTCGGCGACCTGGAGACTGCCGAGGAAAGGCGACAAACCTTCAACGCGAAACGTCCCTCGAATTCGCGACTTTTCCTGCGCCGGAAACCAGCAGCCGCAACAAAGGAACAGATCGTTTCGGCCGGCGCTACGGAAAGTCTTGGAAGAGAGAGAGAGTTGCTCTCCGGTGCATCTTTGCAAGAATTGCGATCGCCCGATCTTTTGCCAGGCTCTGCGGTTCCAGTGTCGGCTCGACCAGCAGGTCGCAATGCCACATTCAGGGGATATTCCAAGAAAGCTGTGCTTGAGCTGGACCATCCCGCCGGCGATGGTTCGAGCCAGTAGGCGACCGCAAAGGCCGTCTTGATGGTTAAGCCGAGGGCCGAAGGATAAGTCCATTCGGTGGCGGGACCATCTGTTCGTTGGTTTGCCACAGGTGACCAGCAGGCACACTTGCCGATGGAATGGGGTACAGCGCTTAGAGCGGTTCTGCGTTTCGCGGAAACGCAGAACCGCTCTATCGCTCTGTTTTCACGCAGTTCCGGACGGAAACCGCTACGCACTTTTCCTGGAATTGCTCTAAGCTGAGCAAGCCTTTGCGGCCGGTGCGGCTGTGCCCGTTTGCTCGAATGCTGGCACCGCGCGGCGATGTTTCTCCAAGACCCACGGTGGTCCTCCCAGGCCAACTTTGGCCCCGCCTGCCCGCTCCAACCTCACAGGGTGGTAGGACCCTAGCCAAAGGTGGTAGACTGCGGCCCCACCTGGATGAAATCATTGATGGCACTTTCGGAGTATTTGATTTAGATTTGCAGCTTCAGGTTGACCTGTGGCTGGGTTATTTCGGGGTGAGATGAGCTTTTCGAAGCAGATTCTTGGATTCGGGCTGAGACCTACACTTGCTGAAGCAAGTTGGGAAAGGGGCGTGTCTGAGTTGCCGGGAGCCGTGCGCCGTTCCTATACGGCCAACACGACGATCGCGCGTGAATATCAGGCCAGATCGGCAATCCTGATCATAACGTCCGGGTGGGCGGCATTTGCCAAGACGCTGCCGGATGGCTCACGCCTGATCGTCGATTTTGCGCTTCCTCACGAAATTGCCTTGATCGAATTCGCCGGCGAAGTCAGCGAGACGGTAACGGCCCTGTCGGACGTAACCGCGATCGAGCTGGCCGGTCCTGTCCATTCTTGTTTTTCGCGCTTTCCGCAGCCCTTTTGCGAGGCTGTGCTGCAGGCCGAGACAAGTCGATATTCCAGGGTTGCGGAACATCTGGCTGGAGTCAGTCGGAGAGGAGCCATCGAGCGCACGGCCCATCTTCTTCTCGAACTGGCCTGCCGCGCACATCGGTCGGCAACGACTTATCCTGCCCGCTTTGTTTGCCCGTTGACCCAGGCCGAATTGGCCGACGCGCTGGGTCTTTCGGCTGTGCATGTGAGCCGCGTCATGAAGGCATTGCGAGAGGCCGGCCTGGCTTCATTCCGCAACGGCGTGGTCGAGCTGCATGACCATGCAGGGCTTATCGAAACAGCCGGATTTGATCGGTCTTATATCTCGATCTGACGTCCAGGCAACTTTGCAGGACCGGCCGACGTTCCATCGATCGTGAATCGAAGAGATACCGGCTTCGGCTCGGCCTGAGCATCCAGTTTCCGCAGCACTCCCGCGATGCACGCATCACATGCCCGGTAGCCTCCAGGGGCTGGGTTTTTTTGTGTTTGAAGATTCGCCCGGGTAGAGCCAGCTTGTCCAAGCGGCGGGGCTGTCGCCCGAATCACGATCCGGCGGCTTATGTTTGGCAACCCTGGTTTATACCTCGGGCAAACCATTGACGGAGATGACTATGCGGCAAGCGCTGATCGTATGGGGCGGCTGGGAGGGACACGAGCCGGAACAAGGGGCGCGTGCCGTCAAGGCGCTGCTCGAGGAGGAGGGCTTTGGCGTGCGCGTCGAGACTACGACCGCTGCATTCGCCGACCCGGCGCTCGCCGAACTGAGCCTGATCGTGCCGATCTACACCATGTCCAAGCTCAGCAAGGACGAGGAGCGCAATTTGGCGAAGGCGGTGGAGGGCGGCGTCGGCCTCGGCGGCTACCATGGCGGCATGGGTGACGCGTTCCGCGAATCGACGGACTACCAGTTCATGTGCGGCGGCCAGTGGGTCGCACATCCCGGCAACATGATCGACTACCGGGTGAACGTCACCAGGCGCGACGATCCGATCATGAGCGGTATCGACGATTTTTCGTACCGCTCGGAGCAGTACTACATGCATGTCGATCCCGCGAACGAGGTGCTGGCGACCACCACTTTTTCCGGCGACCATGCGCCCTGGATCGACGGTGTCGTCATGCCGGTCGTCTGGAAGCGCCGGCATGGCCAGGGCAAGGTCTTCTATTCGTCGCTCGGGCACGCGGCCGCGGAATTCGAGGTGCCGCAAATGCGGACCATTCTTCGCCGCGGCCTGGCGTGGGCGGCGCGCTGACGGAGTTGGCGCCCCGGCCGAGGTCCTCGGCCGGGAGTGCTGGCCGTTGATCAAACGCTTTCGAGATAGGTCTCGAGTTCGAAATCGCTGACATTGAGCGCGAAGGTGTTCAGTTCCTGGCGTTTGCAGGCGACGAAGGAGTCGCGCAGGATCGCCGGGAAGATCTCCGCGACATGCGGCCCGCTTTCGAAACTGGCGATGGCCGAGGCCCAGTCCGGCGGCAGCCTGGCCGGCTGGCCGCCTTGCCCTTCGCCACGGGTCGGGTCGCCCGGCGACAGTTCTCTTTCGATGCCGATGAGTGCGGCGCCGAGGATGGCTGCCAGGACCAGATAGGGATTGGCGTCGGCGCCCGAAACGCGATGCTCGATGCGGCGCGCAGCCGACGGTCCGCCGGGAATGCGGATCGCCACCATGCGGTTCTCGTAACCCCAGGCAACCGCGGTCGGAGCGTAGGACCGCGGGCGCAGCCGGCGGTAGGAATTGAAGTGCGGCGCAAACACCAGCGTGCTCTCGGCCATGGCCGCAAGCAGACCGCCGACGGCATGGCGCATGATCTCGGAGCCCTGGTCGCTGCCGTCGTCGAAGACGTTGCGGCCGTCGGTGTCGACCAGGCTGAAATGGACATGAAAGCCGTTGCCGGCACGGTCGCCATACGGCTTGGCCATGAAGCAGGCGGCAAAGCCATGCTTGCGGGCAATGCCCTTGACGGTGCGCTTGAACAGCACGGCATCGTCGGCGGCGCGCAGGGCATCGGCGACATGGTTCAGATTGATCTCGAACTGGCCGACGCCGTTCTCGGCGATCGCCGTGTCGACGGGGATGCCTTGCATGCGGCAGGCATCATAGACGTCGTGGATGAAGGCCTCGAAGTCGTCGATCTCGTCGATCGACAGTGCCGCGTCGGAATCGAGACGGCGCCCGGTCACCGGCGAGACCGGCCCGACCGGGCGCTGCGATTGCGGGTCGACCAGGTAGAATTCGAGTTCGGTAGCGGCGACCGGCGTCAGGCCGAGCGCCCTGTAGCGGTCGAGGATGCGGGCCAGCGCCCGCCGCGGGTCGCCCAGATAGGGCGCGCCGTTCTCGTCGGCAAGCCAGAGCGGGACAAGGGCTGTCGGATGCGCGGTCCAGTTGACGGGCAAGATGCCGCGTCCGGTCCACTGGCAGAGGCCATCGGCATCGCCGGTCGAGAAAACCAGTGCGTTGCCTTCGATGTCTTCGCCCCAGACGTCGAGCCCGATCAGCGAAAAGGGCATGCGCAGCTTGCCCTCAAGCGCCTTGCGCGCCTGCTCGACGGGGATGCGCTTGCCGCGCATGATGCCGTTGAGATCGCACACCGCGGCTCTCAGGCTCTGGATGTCGTTTCTGCTTTCAAGCCAGTTCAGAACGTCCGCAATTGCATCGCCCAATTTCCAACCTCTTGGTTTTTGAAGGTGCCGTAGCCTGGAGCCACGATATCCCTGTTAAAAATAGCTCGTGAGTTTCTGAAGGCCGCCTCGGCCTTTGCCGACGGCGTTTCCTTCATTTTTTCAATTCGCTAGCCGGGATATCGGGGGGCATCTCAAAACCAATTGTGCGATCTGCGATCGCAACATAGAGGTAAGCTGGGGCAAAGCCAAGCAGCATTTGAGCCGCCGGTTCCGCGAAGCGGAGGTCAATCAGTGGGTAGGTTTCTCCGGCCTGGATCCCTTTCTAGTTCCGAATTTTCGGAAATCTGGCCTGCTGCAGGATATGCGCCGCGCCCTCGTCGATGTCGCGCACGATGGCAGCGCGTGCGCGCTCCGCGTCCTGGGCCTCGATCGCCGCCACGGCCTCCTCGTGGTAGTCGATGTCGAGAATGGAGGCGAGGTCGTCCTCGAACCCCATGCCGAGGTTCCTGAGAAAGGGGCCGACCTGCATCCAGACCGTCTCGATCAGGAAGATCATCTGCTCGTTGCCGCAGTGGCGGTAGATGGAGAACTTGAAGGCGTAGTTCTTGCGCAGATAGTCGTCGATATCCCCCTTGCGCGCCGCCATGGTCAGTTCGGCGCAGTGGCGTCGGATGGCCCGCAAATTGTTGCCGTTGATGAGCCTTGTCGCCAGCTCGGTCGCCGAGCCTTCCAGGATCGTTCGCACGGCGGTCAGCTGGGAGAACCGCTCGGCCGAGATAATCGGCACCTCGACGCTGCCGTTCGGCATCGGGCTTAGCGCGCGCAGCGCCTGCAGGCGCATGAAGGCGCTGCGCACCGGCATGTCGCTGGTGCCGAGCTCCTTGGCGAGCTTGCGCGAGGTCAGCTTCTGGCCAGGCACAAACTGACCCGACATCAAGGCCCGCACGAGTTCCAGATAGACTTTCTCATGCAGGGGGACGGTGTCGACGGCGGTCAATCCGAATTGTGTCTTGTCGGCCATTGGCGATGCGCTACTTCATTCGTTCTGAAATCTACGCAGCTGGCTTGTCTTTGCCACTAGGATATTGAGCCGAACGCGGCGCGGGGCCGAAGCCGGCGATTTTTCAATCACACGATAGACGGTTCAGCCGCGATGCCGCAAGCCGCGTGATCGCCGCGCCCCCAGTTGCGGTCGGCATGAGTGCACCGGTCGACAGCCGCAGATAGTATAGTCAGTGTTCCCGTGCGGACGACGAAGGCTCCCGCATGGCAGCCGTTGCCGCGCAGCCTCAAACGTGCTTGCGGCCGCCGGTGTCGCGGAACCAGCTGTCGGGATAGGGATACCACCAGCCCTGGATCGCGGGCTTGTGGTCGATGATGACCATCTTCGAGCGGCGGAAGGCATCGAGCCCCTGACGGCCGAGCTCGCGGCCGAGGCCTGATGCCTTCCAGCCGCCGAAGGGCAATGCGTCATTGTCGATCAGCGGGTTGTTGACCCAGACCATGCCGGCCTCGAGCCGTTCGGCCGCCTCATGCGCTTCGGCGAGGTCGGTGGTGAACACCGAGGCGCCGAGCCCGAACGGGCTGTCATTGGCGAGGCTGATCGCCTCGTCGAAATTCTTCACCCGGCAGATCGTGGCGACCGGCCCGAAACACTCTTCGCGCACGATCGCCATGTCCGGAGTAACGCCGGTCAGGATGGTTGGCTCGTAGAACCAGCCGATATTGTGCGCCGGCGGTATACGCCCGCCGGTTACCGCTTTGGCGCCGCTGCGGATGGCATCATCGACCAACCGCATGACCTTCGCCCGCGCCGCCTCGCTGACCATCGGCCCGATCTCGCTCTTGTCCAGCCCGTTGCCGATGCGCAGCGCGCGAGTCCTTTCGGCGAACAGCTCGACGAAGCGGTCATGGACGGCATCGACGACGAAGAAGCGCTCGGCCGAGGTGCAGACCTGGCCGGTGAGATGGAAGGCGGCGGTGACGCTGCCGGCGGCCGCCACGTCCAGCGGGGCGTGCTCGCTGATGATCAACGGATCGCTGCCGCCTGCCTCGATGACGCAGGGCTTCATGCGCTCGGCGCAGGCCACCGCGACGGCTTTGCCCGCGGCGACCGAGCCAGTGAAGGCGACGGCATGCGTGCGGTCGGAAGCGATCAGCGCCTGTGCGGTAGCGGCTCCACCGGGCAGGCAGGAGACCAGGCCCTCGGGCAGCGAGCGGAACACGGTCATGTAGTCGAGCGTCGAGAGCGTCGTCGGTTCGGCCGGCTTGATGACGCAGGCATTGCCGGCGGCAAGCGAGGCAGCGACCGTCCAGCACATCAGCAGGATCGGAAAATTGTAGGGCATGATGTGCACGGAGACGCCGTAGGGTTCGTAGCGTGCATATTGGAACGAACCTGCCTGCGTCGTGCCGGCGACCTTGCCGGCGTCGTCTCGCGCCATCTCGGCATAGTAGCGGAAGATCGGCGCGCAATTGGCGATCTCGCCGATGGCTTCGGGATAGGGCTTGCCCATCTCGCGCACCATCAGTTCGGCGCACCGGGTAAAATCCGCTGCCTCGATGGCGTTGGCGACGGCATGCAGATGTTTTGCGCGGCTCTTGGCGTCGAGCTTTTTCCACGCGGCTTGCGCTTGCGTCGCTGCGCTGAGCGCGGCGTCGATCTCGCTGTCGGTCGCGGCAGCGATGGAGCCGACGGTTTCCAGCGTCGCCGGATCGATCACTGGTTTGTTTGCGCCGGCCAGCGGCCGGTAATCCGGATTGACGAAGAAAGCCGGCCGGTCGGATGAGAACTCCATGGAACAATCCTCCCGATCCGCTCAGCGGATCATGTAGACTTTCTTGATCGTCTCATGGACGGTGCAGACGCCCTTCCAGTCCTGCGGGAAGAACGCTGCCGTATCGGGCTCGATCTCGATCACCTCGCCGGATTCATGGACATAAGTGCAGCGGCCTTCGAGGAAGTGACAGAACTCGTCGCGGGCGACGTGGCAGTGCCACTTGCCCGGCGTGCACACCCACAGCCCGCATTCGGAGCGGCCTTCCGGCCCCTTATACAGCAGCTTGCCCGAAGTGCGGGATTCGCCTTCGATCATCGTCGGGATGACGCCCCAATCGACGAGGTCGGTGATGGCGAGCGGGGATTGCATGATCGGCGTTGTCATTTCGATGTCCTTGAAAGGGCCTGATGCGCTCAGCGGCACATGAAGGCCTTGGTCAGCGTTTCCGTTATTTCGGAGGTGCCGGTCCAGCCGGCGGGGAAGAACACCAGCGTCCCGGCCTCGACCGGGATCCGCTCGCCGTTCTCGTGGATGTAGCTGCCGCGCCCGGAGAGGAAATGGCAGAACTCGTCGGCAGCGAAGGTGATGTTGCGCGTGCCGGGCGTGCATGACCACAGGCCGCATTCGCTCGACCCATCCGGGTACTGGAACAGGATCTTGCCCGAGGCGCGCGGCGAGCCGGCGATTGGCGATGCGCTTGCGCCCCAGTCGTCCAGCGCTACCGAGGCGGCGTTCGGCCAGTGCGGTGTCGGCATGTCGTGATGCTCTCCGTTGCTGTTCAGGCCAGCATGTAGACGTTGCGCATGGCCTCATGCACGGTGCATTCGCCTGTCCAGCCGGCAGGGAACATGACTACGGTTCCCGCGGAGACTTCTATCACTTCACCGACATCCGATCTGTAGGTGGCGCGGCCGGCAACGAAATGGCACAGTTCATCGCGCGGGATCGCCAGCCGCCAGCGGCCTGGCGTGCAGATCCAGATGCCGGCTTCCGGCTGGTTGTTCGGCCCTTTGTGAACCAGCCTGCCGGTGGAGTGCGACGCGCCGTCTAGGGCGTCGGGCTGCGCGCCCCAGTCGACGAGGTCGGTGCGGGTCGAGGCTTGATGGAGATGGGGTGCGGAGGAGGTCATAGCAGTTTCTCCAGCAGCGCGGCCGCCTTCTCCGGGCCGTTCTGCGACTGCATCTGCGCCGAGGTCTTCGCCAGCTTGGCCTTCATCGCCGGATCGGTCAGGCAGGTCTCGATCTTCGCGACCAGTTCGGTGTCGCTCCAGTCGTAGCGCGGCATGCCAAAGCCGCAGCCGATCTCGCCGACGCGGGTGGCGTTGTCGTGGCCGTCCCAGACATAGGGCATGATGATGGCCGGCTTGCCGAAATAGAGGCACTCGGTGAACGAGTTGTTGCCGCCATGGTGGATCACGGCATCGACTTGCGGGATCACCGAAGGCTGCGGGAACCAGCTCTCTACGATGACGTTGCCGGGCACGTCCGTGTACTGGTCCTTGTAACCGCCGACATTGACCAGCGCGCGATAGCGCGTCTTGCCCAGCGCCGCGATGATGCGCTTCAAGAGATCGACATCGCCGGCGCCGAGGCTGCCGAAGGAGACGTAGAGCAGCGGCCCGTCGTTGTTCCTGGCGAAGGTTGGCACCGTGTAGGGCCTTTCCTGCCGCACGCAGCCTTCGAGATACTGGAATTTTGCCCGGTCGAGCGGATGGCGGCGCTTGAACTTCGCTGCTTCGGGGTAGAGCAGCAGGTTGAGATAGGGCGAGGCCTCGAAGAACTGGCCGATTGGATAGGACGCCTCATTGTTGGCAGCGAGGAAGGCGTTGAAGTCGTCATGGATCGGCTTGATCACCGCGTTGAAATGATCGCGATAGCGTTGATGCCCGGCATGGTCGTTCTCGCCGCAGCCGGAGAGGTGCGGCGGGATGTCCTCGTCCTCGATCTCGTTTTCCGAGCAGGAGATGACGCGCACCCACGGCTTGCCGTACTGCTTTATCGCCGGGAACAGGATGACGTTGTCGACGCAGATCACGTCCGGCTTGATGGTCGAGAGAACGCTCGGCAGGTCCTTCTGCGCCCATTTGGCGCTGTCGACGATCGCCGTCCAGCAATCCTTCACATAGTTGTCGACCTGGTCGTAGGGCGATTTGCGGAAGTTCGGGATATGGCCGTTGATGAAGTCCTCCCAGAACTTGGCCATCTGCTCCGGCGGCATTGGTTCGGAGAGGTTCACTGGATGCGCCTCGAAACCGTAGCCTTTGTAGACGTCGACGAAGCCGGGGTCCGACAGGAACACCGCCTTGTGGCCGCGCGCCTCGACCGCCTGCGCGATGCCGACGGAATTGAGCGCCGGGCCAAAGGCCGCCTCGGGGAAAAACGCGATCGTCTTCTGCGCCATCAAGCTTCTCCTTCAATCTGTGAAAATTCTGACGTCGGCGGCGTCCCAGCCGAGTTCGATCTTGTCACCCGCCGACACCGGCCGGCGGTCGGCGGCATCGGCAGTGACCCGCACCAGGAACGGTTTTGGCGACAAAGCGGTGCGGACATGCAACTGCAGGTCGAGCCCCTGATAGGCCAGCGCCTCGACCGTGCCGGTGGTGCGGTTGGCGGTCTCCGGCGACGGGAACAGCCGGATGCGTTCGGGCCGCACCGAAGCGACAGCGGATGCACCAGGCGAAAGTGTTGCGGGGACCTTGCCCGTGACCCGCGAACCATTGGCCGCCAGCACGCCGTCGGCGGTGGCCTTGCCCGGCACGAAATTCATCACGCCGATGAAGTCGGCGACGAAGCGATCCGCCGGGTGCTCGTACACCGCGTGCGGCGTGTCGCATTGCAGCAGCTTGCCATCTTTCAGCACCGCCATGCGATCGGCCATGACCAGCGATTCCTCCTGGTCATGGGTGACGATGACGAAGGTGATGCCGACCTCGTGCTGCAGGCGCTTCAGCTCCAGCTGCATGGCGCCGCGCAACTTCTTGTCGAGCGCGCCGAGCGGCTCGTCGAGCAACAGCAGCCGAGGCCGCTTGACCAGCGCGCGGGCTAGCGCGACGCGCTGCTTCTGGCCGCCCGACAATTGTTCCGGCTTGCGGTCGGCGAAGGGGACAAGCTCGGTTGTCGCCAGTATGGCATCGACGCGGGAGCGGATTTCGGTAGCCGGCAGCCGCTCCATTTCCAGGCCGTAGGAGACATTGGCCCTGACGCTCATATGCGGAAACAGCGCATAGGACTGGAACATCAGATTGACCGGCCGCTTGTTGGGCGGGATCCGGGCGATGTCGCGTCCGTCGAGCAGTATGCGCCCGTCATTGGGCGTCTCGAAGCCGGCCAGCATGCGCAGCAGCGTGGTCTTGCCGCAGCCCGAGGGTCCGAGCAGAGCGAAGAATTCGTTCTCGCGGATGTCGAGCGAAATGCCGTCAACGGCCCTCACCCGGCCGAAATTCTTCGACACACGATCGATCGCCAGCAGGGTGCGCGGTTCGCTCATTGGCCGATCACCCCGCGATTGAGCCGCTGCGACAGGGTCAGCGCGGTGACGCTGACCGCCATGACGATGGTCGCCAGTGCGTTGATCTCCGGCGTGATGCCGAAGCGGATCATCGCGTAGATCTGCATTGGCAATGTGGTCGAGGCGCGTCCTGCGCCGGCAGTGAAGAAGGCGATGATGAATTCGTCGACCGAAAGCGTGAAGGCGAGCAGCGCGCCGGCGATTACCGCCGGCAGGATGACCGGCAATGTCACCCGCCTGAAGGTGGTGAGCGCGGAGGCGCCGAGATCGGCCGAGGCCTCGACGATCGACCAGTCAAAACTCTTCAGCCGGGCGCGCACCACCGAGCAGACGAAGGCGAGATTGAAGACGACATGGGCAAGGATGATGGTGTGCAGGCCCATGGTGAGGTTGAGCATGGAGAAAAAGGAGAGCAGCGCGATCGCCAGCACGATGTCGGGGATGATCATCGGCGCGAAGATCAGAGCCTCGAGGCCCCTGCCATATTGCCGGCGCATCTCGACGCCGATGGCCAGCAGCGTGCCGAGCAGCGTGGCGATGACGGTCGAGACCAGCGCCACGATCAGCGTGTTGAGGGCAGCCTGCAGGATCGCCGCATTGCCGGCCAGCGACGCATACCATTTCAGCGAAAAGCCCGACCAAGCCGTCGGCAGTCCGCCTGCGTTGAAGGAGAGCGCGACCAGCACGGCGATCGGGATGTAGAGGAAGGCGAAGACGAGGACGAGGATCGACCGCATGCCGAGGGTGCGGGCAAAGGATTGGGTCATCGCCGCCCTCCGATGATTGAGAGGCAAGCAGGCGTCCAGCGTCCTTCTCCCCGTTCACGGGGAGAAGATGCCGGCAGGCAGATGAGGGGCAGCGCCCGACATTGCAGGAGCTGGCGCCGCCCCTCATCCGCCCCTTCGGGGCACCTTCTCCCCGTGAACGGGGAGAAGGGAAGGAGCGCGCCCTCAGCCATTCGCGTCACCTCTTGCTTCTGTGGCGCGGCCGGCGGCGCGATCGGCCAGCAGCGCCTGCGTCACAAGCACCAGTAGCATGATGGCAATCAACGCCATTGCGAGCGCGGCGCCGAAGGGCCAGTCATTGGCGGTCAGGAACTGGTCGTAGACGAGATTGCCGATCATCTGGAAGCGGCCGCCGCCGAGCAGCGCCGGGGTGACGAAATTGCCGATCGACAGAACGAAGACGAAGACGGCGCCGGCGGCGATGCCGGGCACGGTCAGTGGCAGGATAACCCGCCGAAATGTGGTCAGGGCAGACGCGCCGAGGTCTCGCGAGGCTTCGGCGAGTTCCGGGTTGAGGCGCGACAGCGGCGCGTAGCAGGCGAGGATGACGAAGGGCAGATAGTTGTAGACCAGACCGGCGATGACGGCACCCTCAGTGTAGAGCATCGATGGCGGTTCGCCGGTGTAGCCGAACCAGCGCAAAAGCTGGGTGATCAGGCCCTCGCGGTTGAGCAGCACGATCCAGGCATAGGTGCGGATCAGGTAGTTCGACCAGAACGGCAGCACGGCGAAGAACAGGAACACCGGCTGCAACCGGCGGGGTGCGGCCGATATGGCATAGGCGGCGGCGTAGCCGATGACGACAGCGATCAGGGTCGCCGTGCCGGCGATGCGCGCCGAGTTGAGGAAGATGCCGGCATAGAGCGGGTCGAAGACCAGCCCGAAATTCTCCAGCGTGAATTTGTATTCGATGCCGCCATAGATGCCGCGCCGAAAGAAGGCGAGCGCCAGCACCAGCGCGCATGGCACCACCATCAGGACGGTCAGCCAAGCCAGCGCCGGCGCCATCAGCAGGGAGGAGCGAAGTCTGGTTGGGGACACGATTACGAACCGCATTCGGCGGCCAACGGCGGATGCCCGCCGTCGGCCGTGATCCAGTTTGATGCCGCCTACTGCGCGACCTTGATCTCGCTAACGATCTTCGAATAGTCGCGCTGGGCGTCACCGACATCGCGCAGCTGCTCGAACTTGACCAGATCGGCAACCGGCATCGCCATGTTGGGGAATTTGGCCAGGAAGTCGGCAGGCAGGCTCTCCATCGCCGGCTTGTTGGGCACCTTGTAGTCGATGTTCTGCGCCGCCCAGGCGTGGTTCTTGGCGTCGAGCATGAAGTTGATGAACTGGAAGGCGGCGTCCTTGTTGGGGGACGCCTTCATCACCACCATCGTGTCGACCCAGAGATCCGAACCCTCCTTCGGGATGACGTATTTGATCTCGGGCTTCTCGGCGATGCCGTAATTGCACCAGCCGTCCCAGGCCTGCACCAGCAGCGCCTCGCCCGACACCAGCTTGGAGTAGAAGGTGGTGTCGTCATAGGCGAGCAAGGTCTTCTTGGCCGAGATCAGCAGGTCCTTCACCTCGGCCATCTTGGCCGGATCGGTCTCGTTGACCGAATAACCCTTGTCGAGCTGGCCGGCGGCAAGCAGCCAGCGGTCGGTCGCCAGCATGGTGGTCTTGCCCTTGAGATCATCGGATGGGGCGAGCAGATCGCTCCAGCTGGTCGGCGCAACCTTGACCAGATCCGAGCGGTAGCAGAGGCCGGTGGTGCCCCATGTATAGGGCACGGAGAAGGCATTGCCGGCATCGTGCGGCAGCTTGGTCGCTTCCGGATAGAGGTTGGCGAGGTTCGGAACCTTGGCGTGGTCGATCGGCTCGGTCAGACCGAGCTTGTTCAGCACCTCGGCGAAGGGCGAGGAGACGAAGACCACGTCATAGCCCTTGCCGCCGGAGGCGACGAGCTTGCCCATGATCTCCTCATTGGTGGCATGCACCACGACCTCGCCGGAAACGCCGGTCGCGGTCTTGAAGGCGGCCATGGCATCGGGCGCCATGTAGCCGTCCCAGTTGGAGATGACGAGGTCGGCAGCGGCGGCCGGCGCCGAGAGCGCCAGCGCAAGGCCAAGCGCGATTGAAGACATTGTGAGCGAACGGTGCCGCAAAGCGGTGACGGTCATGACAGACTCCCATTCCGGTTGACGTCGAATTCGTTTTGGATCGGCGTTCGCGGTTCTGCCGCAGGCTCGATCCCGTTCCCCGGTCTTTTTCTTGCCGATTGCAGTGACAGTACTATTGCAGAAAAAAGTACGTCAATCCATAATTTGACAGGCCGCCATGGAATCTGGCCGATTGCGTCCGCGATCGGCCAAACCATGGCGATCACGTCCGTTCACGAGACTAGTCATGCAAGCGGCAGCCAGGCGACCTCGCACCAACCATCTCGATCTTGCCCAGCGCATCCTGGATGTCGCCCGGCAGCGCGGCTTTGCCCCCGGCGCGCATCTGCCAGAGCAGCAGATCGCGTCGCTCTGCAACGTTTCGCGAACTCCTGTGCGGGCGGCGTTGCGCCTGCTCACCGAACAGGGTGTCGTGCAATGGGAGGCCGCTACCGGCTATCGTCTGGTTGCCGACCTCACCGCCCAAGCCGCCGTTGCCGCGGAATTGCCTGTCACGGCCGAGGACGAACTGGCCGAGGCGATCCTGCGCGACCGCTCGGCGCGGCGGCTGGACCAGACGGTGACCGTCGTCGGTTTGATGCGGCGGTACGATGCGGAACGCAAGACGGTACTAAAAGCGCTCCAGAGACTGACCGAGGAGAATCTTGTCGACCGCGCGCCGGGCCAATCCTGGCTGTTTCGCCGCGCGCCCGACGATCCGGAGGCACAAGGCGAGAGTTACGAGTTCCGCCTGCTGCTCGAGCCCGCGGCCATCCTGGCGCCGGGCTTCCGGCTGGATGGAGCTCGCGCGGCAGCACTGCGCCAGGGCATGGAAGCACTGGCAACGCTACCAGATGCGGCGTTTGACACCAGGGAGTTCCAGCGGCTGGACATCGAATTCCACGACATGATCGCCGATGGTTCCGCCAACCGCTTCGTTGCCGATGCGCTGTCCGACCACCTCAGGCTGCGCCGGCTGCCGGGAACCTATACCGGCGTCAACGTCTTCCGGCTGAAGCAGTCGCTGCGCGAGCACCTCACCATACTCGACCATCTGGAAAGCCGTCAGTATGAGGTTGCCGCCGACCTGCTGCGCGTGCATCTGAGGCTGTCGCGCAGCCAGCGGCCGCAGGCGGCGAGTCGCGGTGCGCCCGCTTTGTTCGGCATGATCAGCCGGCCGGATTGAAGAGGGCCATTTTGACGCGCAAAGCCAGCCCGACCATCGCGCTGTTTCCCGAAGCAAGCTTCGGCGCGGCGCTGAATTGCGTCGGCATCGCGCAGGCGCTGCGCGCCCGTGGCGCCCGGCCGGTGTTCATCTGCCATGCCGGATTTTCCGGTGTGTTCGCCGACTACGGTTTTCAGGAATACCAGCTGCCGACCGACGATCCGCTGAGCGACAGCGAGCGGCAGAGCTACTGGCAGGCTTTCGTGCGCCGGCATCTGCCGCATTTCCGGCTGAGCCCGATCGACCAGCTCGAAACCTATGTCGCCCCGACATGGCAGGCGATCGTCGACACCGCGGTCAATGCCGAAGCGCCGCTGCGGCAATTGCTGGCGCGGCTTAAGCCGGACGCCGTCGTGCTCGACAATGTCATCATGTTTCCAGCACTTGCCGGCGCCGGCTGCCCATGGGTGCGCGTCGTCTCCTGCGCCGAGACCGAACTGCCCGACGCGGAGGTGCCGCCCTATCTCTCCGGCCTTGCGGCCGACGATCCAGGCCGCGAGGCCTTCGAGGCGCGTTACCTCGCGGCAGTGACGCCGGCGCATGAGCGATTCAACCGGCTGCGCGCCGATGCGGGCCTGGCAGCACTGCCGAAGGGCCTGTTCCTGGAGGCCTCGCCCGACCTCAATTTGCTGTTGACGCCGACCATCGTGCGTCGCGAGCGCGCTACGCCGCTCGACCCCGAGCGCTTCATCTATCTCGAAGGCTGCGTGCGTTCGGAAGGGCCATTCGAAGTGCCCGTCTTCCCGCGCGATGGCGGGCCGCTGGTCTATGTCAGCTTCGGCAGCCTCGGCGCCATGGATGTCGGGCTGATCCAGCGCATGCTTGCCGTGTTCGACAGGTTGCCGGCGCGCTTCATCGTCAATGTCGGCGGTCTGCGCGATGCCTATCGAGCGGTGCCTGACAATGTCTATCTCGACGCCTGGTTCCCGCAGCCATCGGTGGTGGCGAAGTCGGACCTGTTCATCCACCATGGCGGCAACAACAGCTTTTGCGAGGCGCTGCGCTTCGGCGTGCCGTCGCTGATCATGCCCTATTGCTGGGATGGGCACGACAATGCGCAACGCGCCGGCGAGACCGGTGTCGGCGATCATATCGGCCGTGACGGCTGGACCGAAGGAGTATTGGAGAGAGCCATTCTCGGCCTGCTGGCCGATGATGCAATGCGCGCCCGCCTGAAGGAAAATGCAGCGCAAATGGCGCTGAAACCCGGAACGGATGCGGCCGCCGAGGCCATTCTCTCTCTCGTACGGACATGAACGAAATGCCTGACAATCACTCAACCATCACGTCGCCTTTGAGCGGCAGTAACGACCCGAAAAGCTGGCTGGCCCAGCACGCGATCAGCGAAGTCGAGTGCCTGGTGCCCGACTTGAACGGCGTGCTGCGCGGCAAGGCCTTGCCGGTGGCGAAATTCCTCAAGGCGCTGGAAGATCGTGCGCTCTATCTGCCGAGCAGCGCCTTCCTGGTCAGCATAGACGGCCGCTATTCCGGCTCGATCGACGAGGGTTTTGCTTATCAGGACCCGGACATGCGGATGGTGCCGGATGTTTCCACGCTCTGCCTGGCGCCCGGTGCCGGCGCGGGCAAGGCCTATGTCTTTGCCGACGCGTTCCAAATAGACGACCGGCCGTGGATGGCCTCGCCGCGTCATGTCTTGCGGGCCGTGCTCGATCTCTATCGCCAGCGCGGCTGGCGGGCAGTGGTGGCGCCGGAGCTCGAATTTTATCTCACCGCGCCCAATCCGGACCCCGACCGTCCCCTGACCGCACCTGTCGGCGGCAATGGCCGCGCCGAGAGCGTGCAGCATCCCTATGACATGGCGGCACTCGAAGAATTCGAGCCGGTGATCCGGCGCATCTACGATTACGCGGCGGCCGCCGGGCTGCCACTCGACACGCTGATCCATGAATCCGGCACCGCGCAGCTCGAGATCAACTTCCTGCATGGCGATGCGCTGGCGCTGGCCGACAAGGTGCTGTTGTTCAAGCGGTTGACGCGTCAGTCGGCGCAGCAGTCCGGCATGCACGCGACCTTCATGGCAAAACCGATCGCGGCACAGGCCGGCAGCTCGATGCATCTGCACATGTCAGTCATCGACGAGGCGGGCAACACGCTGTTTGCCGGCGGCGAGGATGCCGACACGGCTATGTTCGGGCATTTCATCGGCGGGCTGCAGAAATATGTCCCCGAAATCATGCCTCTGTTTGCGCCGAACGTGAATTCGTACCGACGCATCCGGCCGAACCACAGCGCGCCGGCCAACATCGAGTGGTCGCATGACAACCGCTCCTGCGGTCTGCGCGTGCCGGCCGGTGGCCGCGCTGCGCGGCGCATAGAAAACCGGCTGCCCGGCGCCGATGCCAACCCCTACCTGGCAATCGCCGGCTCGCTGCTGGCAGGCTATCTCGGCGTAGAGGAGAAAATCGCGCGTTCGGCCGAGGCGTCGGGCAATGCCTACAAGATCAAGAGCACACTACCGAAAACCATGGAGGAAGCGCTCGACCGGTTCACCGCATGCGAGCCGGTGCGGGCGCTGCTCGGCGAGGACTTCTTCCAGTCCTATCTGCGCGTCAAGAGCGTCGAACTCGATCTGTTCCAGAGCGTCGTGACGAGCTGGGAACGCGACCACCTGCTGCTCAAGGTGTAATGATGGGATTCAATTCCGAGGGTTTCAATTCCGGCCTGGATATCGGCAAATCCTATTATGTCGCCACCGCCAATCCGTCGCCGGATCATCCCGCCCTGAAAGGCGAGGTCGACGCCGACCTCGTTGTCGTCGGCGGCGGCTGCACCGGCCTGTCGGCGGCGCTTCACGCCGCCGAGCGCGGCCTGAAAGTCGTATTGCTCGAAGGCGGCAAGATCGGCTGGGGCGCATCGGGGCGCAATGGCGGCCAGATGATCCCCGGCCTGCGCAAAGGCGCCAAGGGGCTGGTCAAGGCTTTCGGACCGGAGCGGGCGAAAGCGCTGTTCGATCTCGCCTTTGAAGCGCGGGGGCTGGTGCTCGACATCATCGAGCGCCATGCCATCGACTGCGATCTCCGGCTGACCGGCCATCTGGTCGGCGCAGTGAACGGCTCTGATCTCAAGGACCTCGAGGAAGAGGCCGAGTGTCTGGCCAGCATGATGAAGTTTCGCGACGTGGAGATTCTGTCGGCGGCGGAGGCACGCGGCAAGGTCGACACGCCCTACCATGGTGCGATGTACGAGCCGCTTGGCGGCCACATGCATCCGCTGAACTACACGCTCGGCCTTGCCCGCGCTGCAGTCGCGGCCGGCGTCACCATCCATGAGAATTCGGTGGCCATTCGGCTGGGCCGCGAGCCTTCGATACGAGTCTCGACGGCCAAGGGTTCGGTCCGGGCAAAGCATGTCGTGCTGGCCGGCGATGCGCTGCTGCATGGGCTCGAGCCACGCGTCAACAGCCGCATCATGCCGGTCGGCAACTACATCGTCGCCACCGAGCCGCTGGAGGACAAGCGCAATGTCATCCCGGCCAATGTCGCGGTGTCAGACACCCGCTTCGTCGTCAACTACTACCGGATGTCGGCGGATGGACGGCTGCTGTTCGGCGGCGGCGAGCGCTACACGCCATCGCCGCCGGCCGACATTGCCGGCTTCGTGCGTCCGCATATGGAAGCCACTTTCCCGCAACTGAAGGGCTGCCGTATCGACCATGCCTGGGGCGGGCTGGTATCGGTGACGACGTCGCGGTTGCCGCATGTTGGGCATTATGGCGAGGTCTATTTCGCGCATGGCTATTCGGGCAAGGGCGTGATCCTGTCGACGCTTTCGGGCAAGCTCTTGGCCGAGGCGATCACCGGCGATGCTTCGCGGCTCGACCTGTTCTCGACGCTCACCCCGCTGCCGTTCCCCGGCGGTACGGCACTGCGCGGTCCGCTCTATGTGCTGGGCATGCTGTGGTATGCGATGCGGGATCGGATCAAGCACTGAGCCTTCGTGCAGGGCCAGCGCGACAGACGCTGCGCTGGCCACAGATGATATCGCGCTAGGCAGCATCCCGGTTCGTCAGGGCGATGTGGCAGCAGCCGGAGCCGTGGCCGGGCGTCCAGGTGACGTTGTCGAAGCGCACGCCGGTCGCCTCGAACAGGCCGCGGTCGAAGGCGCCGGCGATGCGGCAGAGCGTGGCGAGTTTTTCCTCGCCGACGCCGGCCTCGACCCAGGCGTCCTTCAGCGGGCAGCGCTTCACCTTGAAGGCAATGCGATGTTCACTGCGTTCGACATCAGTCGGATACATGCGGCCGCCATCGGGGCTGACGGCCAGAAACGCCTCGCCGATCGCTGGCGCGTCGTTAGGGCCGAAATCGGCAAAGGCTGCCGCGGCAACCTCCCTGCCGCGCTGCTCGATGGTGCGGATCATGACCGCCTCGGCGCGCTCTGCTCCCAGTTCAGCCGTCAGTTCGTCGAGGAACAGGCGATAGAGATCGGCCCGATTGCGAAAGGCGAAATCGAGTTCACGTGACAGGTTTTCGGCTCTCGCTGCGGGGTCGGTCATGGCGCTTCCTGACTTGCTCTCAATTTCGGCGTCGCCGTCACCAGCGCCTTGCCGATTGCGGATTGCGGCGCGCCGATGACAGCGCGGGCATCGCCGCTTTCGGCGATCCGCCCGGCGTCGAGGATGACGACGCGATGGGCGATGGCTCTGACGACGCCGAGATCGTGCGAAATGAACAGATAGGCGATCCGTTCCACACGCTGCAGGTCGAGCAGCAATTTGAGAATGTCTCCGCGAATCGAAACGTCGAGCGCCGACACCGCTTCGTCGAGCACGATCAGCGATGGGTTTGTGGCGATGGCGCGGGCGATGGCAACGCGCTGGCGCTGGCCGCCGGAGATTTCGTGGATGGCGCGCGGCGCGAGTTCGGCGTCGAGGCCGACGCGCTCCAGCAAAGCGGCGATCCGGCGCGGGCGCTCGGCGCGCGATGCGATGCCATGGATGCGCAAGGGATCGTCCAGCAGGCGCGCCACGGTGGCGCGCGGGTTGAAGGCGGCGAGCGGATCCTGGAACACCATCTGCAGGCGCGCGCGCCGGGCACGCAGCGCGGCACCGTTCAGGGTGAGGAAGTCATCACCTTCGAACCGGATGTTGCCGGCGTCGGGTTCGATCAGCCGCAACACCAGCCGCGCGATCGTCGACTTGCCGCTGCCGGACGGTCCGGCGAGCGCCAGCGTCTCGCCGGGATCGATCGCGAAGGAGACGGCATCGACGGCGGCGATGGTCCTGCCGCCACGCCGATAGCGTTTGGTGAGGTCGGAGACGGTCAACAGCGGACTGCTCATCGCGGCACTCCGGCTTGCGGCAGCAGCGGTTCGGCGTCGAGGCCGAGATGGGCGTCGAGCAGCGCGCGTGTGTAGGGGTGGCGCGGGGCATCGATGATTTGCTCTGTCGCACCAATCTCGACCAATTCGCCGTGGCGGAACACTGCGATGCGGTCGGCAAGTTCGGCGGCCAGCGCGATATCGTGACTGATGAACAGCAGCGTCATGCCGTCCTCAGCCACCAATTTCCGGATGAGGGACACGATCTCGGCCTGCACGATGGTGTCCAGCGCGCTGGTCGCCTCGTCGGCGATCAGCAATTTAGGTCCGGCGGCGATGGCGGCGGCGATCGCCACACGCTGCTTCTGGCCGCCGGAGAGCTGGTGCGGAAAGGCGCGGAGGGCGGTGTCGGGGTCTGGCAGGCGGACGCGGTCGAGCAGGGTTCTGGCCTTGGCATAGGCCTGCGGCCAGCCGAGGCCGAGATGGGTTCGGGCGACTTCGGCGATCTGCTTGCCGATTGTCATGACGGGATCGAGGCTGGCCGATGGATCCTGGAAGACGAAGCCGATGTCGCGGCCGCCGAGGGGTGTGTTGTTGCGAAGACGGGAAGGTTGGTGAGGCGATCGAAATTCCGACATCTGCCAGTCGATACGGCCACCAATCCTGGCGGATGCCGGCAACAGCCCCGCAATCGCCAGCGCCAGTGTGCTCTTGCCCGAACCGCTCTCTCCGATGATGGCCAGACGCTCGCCGGCGGCGATATCGAGATTGATGTTCTTCAGCGCCTCGCGGCCATTGCCGCGATAGCTCACCGTCAGATCGCGGATCGAGAGCAGCGCCGTCATGACAGGCTCCGTCTCACCGCTGTCGTCTCGACGACACCTTCACCGGCGAGATAGACGCCGAGCACGGTCAGCACCAGCGCCATGCCCGGAATGATCGAAAGGAAGGGCGCGGTGCGCAGCACTGTGCGGCCTTCGGCGATCATGCCGCCCCAGGTGACGCGGTTGGGGTCGCCGAGGCCGAGGAACGAGAGCGCGGCCTCTGTCAGGATGGCGGCGGCGACGATCACCGACGACAGCGCCAGCACCGGCGGCAGAGCATTGGGCAGCACCTCGCGAAAGGCGATCTCAAGGGGATGCATGCCGATGACGCGGGCGCCGGCGACATAGTCGCGCTCGCGAATGGACAGCACCTCGGCGCGCGCCACCCGCGCCGGTCCGGTCCAGGCGCCGAGCGCGATGGCCGCGACAACCACGCCGAGCGACGGCCCGACGACGCTGACGAAAGCCAGCGCCAGCAGGAAGCCCGGCACGGTCTGGAAAGCGTCGGTGATGCGCATCAGCACTTCGTCGACGAGGCCGCCGGCGAAGCCGGCCAGCGTGCCGACGATCGCACCTATGACAAGCGCCGCAGTGGCCGCAGCCAATCCGACCGCCAGCGAGGTACGCGAGCCGTGGAACAGTTCGGCCAGCACGTCGCGGCCGAGCCGGTCGGTGCCGAGCGGCAGCGACCAGTCCTGGAAAGGCGGCAGCAGCGCCGGCCCGGCAATGGCTTGCGGGTCACCGGGAAAAAACAGCGAAGCCGAGAGCGCCATGGCAAACAGCGCCGCCAGGATGATCGCGCCGGCGATCGCCTCGGGCGTGCGCAGGAAACGCCGGACCACGCTCACGCGCCAGCCTCACTGGCGCCGACGCGTGGATCGAGGAAGGCGTAGGCGACGTCGACGAGAAGGTTGATGACGATGACGAGAACTGCGCTGGTGAGAATAATCCCGAGCAGCAGCGGCGTGTCGCGCCCAGCGACGGCTTCCTGCGCCAGTCGGCCGAGGCCGGGCACGGCAAAGACGCTTTCGATGACGACGCTGCCGCCGAGCATCTGTGCCGATTGCAGGCCGAGCATGGTGACCAGAGGCAGCAGCGCGTTGCGAGCGACGTGAGCGAGCACGATGCGGCGGCGCGACAGGCCCCTGGAGCGGGCGGCAAGGACAAAATCCTGCCGCCATGCCTCGGCCATGCCGGCCCGCATCATGCGCAGGTAAAGCGCGAGATAGATGAAGCCAAGGGCGGACACCGGCAGGACGAGATGGGTGGCGATGTCGGCGGTGCGGGCAAGGCCGGTCTTGTCCGACGCCAGGCTCTCGATGCCGCCGATCGGCAGCCAGCGCAGGTCGACGGCGAAGATCACGATCAGCACTAGGCCGAGCCAGAAGCCGGGCACGGCATAGAGCGCCAGCGAGCCGATCGACAGGAAACGATCGCGAAAGCTGCCGGGTCTGGCGCCGGCATAGATGCCAAGCGCCGATCCGAGGCCAAAGGAGAGCGCGATGGCGCTGCCCATCAGGATAAGCGTTGTCGGCAGGCGCTCGAGGATGATTTCGCGGATCGGCCTGGAGAAGGTGACGGAGTGGCCGAGGTCGAGATGGAGCAGCGCCCAGAGATAATTGGCGAGCCGCGTCAGTTCAGACTGGTCAAGGCCCCAGCGGTGGCGCAGCAGTTCGATCATGCCGGCATCGCCGCCGGTCGAGACGATATAGGCGTCGACCGCATCGCCGGGCGCCGCTTCGAGCAACAGGAAGGTGCCGATGACGACGATCAGCAGTACGAAGATGCTGCCGACGAGACGGCGGCGCAGGAGGGTGAGGGCGCGGGTCATGGCGGCCTCGAATGTTTGGTGCTGAGCCAACCAAGGTGAAAGTCGCGCTTGAGCACCCCCCTCTGTCCTGCCGGACATCTCCCCCTCAAGGGGGGAGATTGGAAGTCATCGGCGATTTCGCCAATCTTCAATGTCGCAGGAAAATATGCCGACGTTGCGGCCAGCCAATCTCCCCCCTTGAGGGGGAGATGTCCGGTAGGACAGAGGGGGGCCTCGTAGAACTCTACGTCTACGACGATGTCGTCGCGAACTCTCATCCGCGAAATACTGTCACGATTCCAAATACGTGTCCGCCCAGTTCGATACCGCCCAGCGCGGGTTGTTGGCCATATTCCCAACCGTATCGCGCGCGACGCTGATGAAACTCCATTCGGCGACGTTGATCAGCGGCAGGTCGGCAGCGACCTTCTTCTGGAACTCCTTGTAGAGTTCGGTACGCGCGGCTGTATCGAGCGTCTCGGAGGCCTTGGCGATGAGGGCGTCCAGTTCCTCGTTCTTGTAGCCGCCCTGGTTGGAGAACGGTACGCCGTCCGGAATGCCGCTCTGCACCAGGATGGTGGTCGAGATCGCCGGGTCGCCGCGGAATACCGGCGGGCCGACGGCGAGGTCGAAGGCATGGTCGGTGTAGACGGCCTTGATGTGCGCGGGCGAGTCGTTGTTGACCAGCTCGGCATCGATGCCGATGGCGGCGAGCGCCTGGCGCAGATAGTCGCCGAACTGCTTGGTCTCGTTGAAATAGGGCGCCGGCAAAAGTTTCAGCGAAAAGCGCTTGCCGTCGGAGCCTTTCTTGTAACCGGCTTCGTCGAGCAGAGCGTTGGCCTTGGCAACGTCGAAGGCATAGGTCGGCACGTCGGCGGTGTAGAATTGCGGATCGTTCTTCGGCACCGGACCGGTGGCGGTGGCCGCATAACCGAGGAACACCGTCTTGACGACGAAATCCTTGTCGATGGCATGCGCGATCGCCTGGCGCACCTTGAGGTCGGCGAGCTCCTTGCGGCGGTGGTTGATTTCGACGACGAGCTGGTATGTGAGCCCTTCATAGCCCTTGGTGATGACCTTCAGGCCCGGCACCTTGGAGATGCGGTCGAGGTCGGCCAGCGGCACGGCCGAGAAAGCGGCGAGCTGGATTCCTTCGGCCTCGAGTGCGGCGGCCGCCGAGGTGCGATCCGGCAGCACCTGGTAGACGATCTCGTCGAGATAAGGCTCGTCCTTGCCCCAATAATCGGTGTTCTTCGCCAGCCGGTAGTACTGGCCGGCCTTGTACTCAGCGAACTTGAACGGGCCGGTGCCGACCGGCGCGTTGTTGGCCGGGTTCTCCTCGATCTTGCCGGTCTCGTAGACGTGCTTCGGCACCACGCTGCTCAGCGCCGGCAGGGCGTTGCGGATCAGCTGGAACGGTGTCGGCTTGGCGAATTTGAACACGGCGGTCAATCCGTCCGGTGTGTCGACGGCGGCAAGGTCCTTGAACACGGTGCGGCCGAGATTCTGCAGTGGCTTCCAGATCTGCAGCGCCGAGAAGGCGACGTCGGCGGAGGTGAAGGGCTTGCCGTCATGCCATTTGACACCGTCGCGCAGCTTGAAAGTCACCGACAGGCCGTCGGCAGCGCCTTCCCAGCTGAGTGCCAGACGCGGCTGCAGCCCATCCTTGCCGTCGAAGGAGGCCTCGGCCAGCGTCTCCACAACCTTGCTGGAAATGAAGAAGACGCCATTGGAGGCAACGATGGCCGGGTTGAGGTTGCGCGGCTCGGAATCGGCGGCGACGACCAGCCGTCCACCCTTCTTCGGCGTCTGCGCCCAGCCGATCACCGGCATGGCGGTGGAGGCGAGCAGCGCCGCCGAACCGGCAAGCACAGTGCGCCTGGAAATGGTGAAACCTGACATGATCGACCTCCGTCCTCTCCGCACCCGTCCGGATGCGACAATCCCTTCGACGCCAACGGGCCCGCGAGCATCTTTGCGGCGGTGATTATGGCCCTTGCCGAGGGTTTCGCCAGAGAGGGAATTGGCGCAATCTGGCGTGGCTTTGAAATTTCCGTCCGCTGGACCACTTATCCGATGGCGGTCCCGTTTCGCCAATCTGGTAAGACCAGAACTGGCCATACGGCGTTTTGGAATGGCAATCTATGACCATTTCTGCAAGGAGCCCGATTTCTGGCTGGACCAGTGCGGCGATAATAGTGCAGATTTGACCGACAGCCAGACGATCAGCGACCTGCGCAGCCGGCAAGCCGGTCCGACCGGCCGGCACATTCAGGGAGAGAACAATGAACATCGCCCCGGGCAAGATCGGCACCATTCCGTTCGACCAGGCGAGGCTCGATGGGTTGATGGAAGAGGCCGGCATCGACGTGCTGCTCGCCACCTCCAAGCACAACACGCAATATCTGCTCGGCGGCTACAAGTTCATCTTCTTCGCCGCCATGGATGCGATCGGCCACAGCCGCTATCTGCCTGTCGTCGTCTATGAGAAGGGCGGGCCGGACCATGCCGCCTATATCGGCAACCGCATGGAAGGCGCCGAGCACCAGAACAACCCGTTCTGGACGCCGACGCTGCATGCCGCCTGCTGGGGCACGCTCGATGCCGCCAATCTGGCTGTCGAGCATGTGCACAAGATCGGCCAGGGAGGAGCGCGCATCGGCATCGAGCCGGCTTTCCTGCCGTCGGATGCCTATACGCTGATCCGTAAAACATTGCCGGATGCAAAGCTGGTCGACGCGACCGACATGCTGGAGCGCATGCGCGCCATCAAGACGGAGGCGGAGCTGGAGAAGCTGCGCATCGCCTCCGAGCTGATCACGGATTCCATGCTGGCAACGATTGGCTGGGCGCGCGAGGGCACGACCAAGACCGAGATCATCGAACAGCTGCGGCGCGAGGAGACCAATCGCGGTGCGCATTTCGAATATTGCCTGCTGACGCTGGGCTCCAGCCACAACCGGGCTGCCTCACCGCAGGCGTGGAAGAGGGGCGAGGTGCTGTCGATCGATTCCGGCGGCAATTATCACGGCTATATTGGCGACCTCTGCCGCATGGGCATTCTGGGCGAGCCGGACGCCGAGCTGGAGGATCTGCTGGCCGAGGTCGAGACGGTGCAGCAGGCGGCGTTCTCCAAGGTCAGAGCCGGCACGCTCGGCGGCGACATGATTTCTCATGCCGAGGGGGTGCTGAAGAAATCCAAGGTCGCGCCCTATACCGATTTCTTCGCGCACGGCATGGGGCTGATCACGCATGAGGCGCCGTTCCTGATGACCAATCATCCAGTCACCTATGAAGGCACCTATGCCGCAAAGCCGCTGGAGAAGAACATGGTGCTGTCGGTCGAGACTACCATGCTTCATCCGACACGCGGGTTCATCAAGCTGGAGGATACGGTTGCCGTGACTGACAGCGGCTATGTCATGTTTGGCGACCGAGGTAGGGGTTGGAACAGGGGTGGCGCTTGAATCACGGACGACCGGCGCTGCCCCACAAAGCCAATCACCCTTTGCCCGCCGGCAGCAGCCTGAAATCCGGCAAGTCGCGCAGCGCCAGTTCAGGCCCAGCCGGCGAATAGACGACGAAGAGCTGCATCGGTCCGTCGCCGGTGTTGAGCGTCGAATGGAAGCGGCTCTCCGGGACGTAGATGGTGCAGCCGGGGCCGACCTTGGCGACCACCGGATTGCCTTGCTCGTCCTCGACCATCTGCTCGCCATGGCCGGAGATGACGAAGATGATTTCCTCGGCCCCGGGATGGTTGTGGCGGGTGTGGCCCTTGCCGGACGGCAGGTCGACGACGCCGCCCGAAAAACGCTCCGCGCCGTTCACTTCCGGCGCAACCGTCAATGCCAGCCGCCCCCAGTCGAAGCCGAAGGCGCTGACGTCCTTCGGGTAGACAAACACCTTGCTCTTGTCGGCCATCGTCTCATCCCTTCCTTTTCTTCGCGGTCGCTTTCTGGTCGCCGATCGCGACGGCCTTGAAATCCGCGGTCTGCCGGGCGATCGCCGCTTCCGCCGGCAAACGCTCCATCGAGCTGGCACCGTAAAAACCGTGCAGCCCTTCGCACCTCTCGAGAATATAACGGGCATCGTCCGGCATCGAGATCGGCCCGCCATGGCAAAGCAGGATGACATCCTTGCGCACCGAACGAGCTGCGGCTGCGATGGCGTCGATCTCTTTCACACAGTCGTCAAGTGATTTGGCCGAGGTGGCGCCGATCGAGCCGCCGGTGGTGACGCCCATATGGGCGACGACGATGTCGGCGCCGGCTTTTGTCATGGAGCGCGCCTCGTCCGGGTTGAAGACATAAGGGGTCGTCAGAAGGTCGAGCTTGTGCGCCTCGGCGATCATGTCGACCTCAAGGCCGAAGCCCATGCCGGTCTCCTCGAAGCTTTGCCGCATCTGGCCGTCGAACAGGCCGATGGTGGGAAAGTTCTGCACGCCCGAAAAGCCCATCGTCTTCAGCTCGGCCAGGAACAGCGGCATGATGACGAAGGGATCGGTGCCGTTGACGCCGGCCAGCACCGGCGTCTTCTTGACCACCGGCAGCACCTCGTAGGCCATCTCCTTGACGATCTCGTTGGCGTTGCCATAGGCGAGCAGGCCGGCGGCCGAGCCGCGCCCTGCCATGCGGTAGCGGCCGGAATTGTAGATGATGATGAGGTCGATGCCGCCGGCCTCCTCGGCCTTGGCCGAAAGGCCGGTGCCGGCGCCGCCGCCGACGATCGGCACGCCGTCGGCGATCATCTTACGGAATTTTTCCAGGATTTTCTTGCGCGGAATGGCGGCCATGCTTGTCAGGTCTCACTTGCTGGCGATGTCGAGGAAGGCGGCCGTGGCGGCCTTGGCGAATTCCGGATCGTTGATGTGCAGCGGCAGGCGCGTCACGCACCGTGTCTGAGTCGGCTTGATCGTACGCTCGATAGCTTCGAACAGCGCGGCGTCGGCTTCCGGGTTGAAGAAGGCGCCGCCTTCGATGTCGAGCGCCGAAACGCCCTTTTCGGGGATCAGGAAATGCACAGGACCCTGGCAGCGGCTCAATCTGTCGCCGATCCATTCGCCGATCTGGCGGCATTCGTCCGCTGTGGTGCGCATCAGTGTCACATTGGAATTGTGCTCGTAGAGCAGCCGCCCGCGATATTTTTCGGGAATGGTCGGCGGCGCCCAGAAGTTGACCATATCGAGCGCGCCGGCCGAGCCGACATAGGGCAGCTTCGTGCGGGCAATGGCACCGAAGCGGTCTTCGGTCGCCGGCAGCACGCCGCCGAACAGCAGGTCGCAAACCTCGGTGGTGGTGATGTCGATGACGCCGGCGAGCAGGTCAGAGTCGGCGAGCTTCTCCATGGTACGGCCGCCGGTGCCGGTGGCGTGGAAGACCATGCAGTCGTAGGTGGCGCGCAACTGATCGGCGATGGCTGTCACGCAAGGCGTGGTGACGCCAAACATGGTCAGGCCCAGCGATGGCTTGCCGTCGGCCGACGGCGCGGACCTCGCTGCCATGCCGGCAATGGCCTGGGCGGCATTGTGCAGCACGACCCGTGACAGCCGGTTGAGACCGGCCATGTCGGTGACGGACGGCATCATGACGATGTCGGAGACGTCGACATAGGGCGCGGTGTCACCGGACGCGAGCGTCGAGACCATGATCTTGGGCAGGCCGAGCGGCAGGGTGCGCATGCCAGAGGTGATGATCGAGGTGCCGCCGCCACCGCCAATGCCGATCATGCCTGATATGTCGGTGCGCGACTGCGCGAATAGGGCGAAGGCCGCGGCCATCGCCGCCATCGACCTGCCGCGGTCGTCGATGCCCAGCACGGCATTGCGGCCCTCGGGATGATGGCCGGCGACCTCCTCGGCGGGAACATCGACGGGCACGGTGGCGGCGCGGGTTCCGACATCGACGCGGGTGACGGCCGCTCCGGTGGCGGCGATCGTGTCGGCCAGGAAGGCAAGTTCTTCGCCCTTGGTGTCGGCGGTGCCCACCACATAGATGCGCTTCATCGCGTTTCCCCGGTCCTGGCGTGCCCGGCGTCGTCGCCTGCCACTCTCTGCAGGCCGCTCGGCAGCGCCAAGGCCATTGCATTTTTTTGAGACGCGCGTATCGTATTGACATGAATGTCTCACGTCAACAAGCCGCAATGAACGATGACGCCGAGCGAGGGGTAAGCCAGGCGGCCGAACGCGGAGCGCGTGCCCGCACCAGACGGCTGATGCTGGAGACGGCGACGCGGCTGATGCAGGCCGGCGCCACGCCCTCGGTCAGCGAGGTGGCGGAAGCAGCCGAAGTGTCCCGCGCGACCGCCTATCGCTATTTTCCGAGCCAGGCGGCCCTGGTGCAGGCGGTGGTCGACGAAGGGCTCGGTCCGATCCTCACCTGGCAGTCGACTTCCGCCGATCCGGAGCGCCGGGTCGCCGAATTGTTCGGTGCAGCGATGCCGCGCATCGAGGCCTTCGAGGCGACATTCAAGGCGGCGCTAAAACTGTCGCTCGAACAGTGGGCGCAACGGCAGGCGGGCACGCTGGGCGGCGAGCCGCAATTCACCCGCGGCCATCGCGTCGAGCTCTTGAAGGACGCGATCGCTCCGCTCAAGGGCCAACTGCCGCCGCGCGAATTCAAGCGTCTGGCGCAGGCGCTGTCGCTGATCTTCGGCGTCGAGGTGCTGATCGTGCTGAAGGACATTTGGGGCTTGGACAGCCGCAAGATGATGTCGGTGGCGCAGTGGGCGGCCGGTGCGCTGGTGCGGGCGGCGGTGACGGAATCAATGGGCGACGGAGACGGGGCCGCGCGACCGGCGGTCGCCAAATAAACGCGAATCTGGTTCGACCAGATAGGGAAGCCAGGTACACATAGTAATTGTGCTGACACAACCAAAACAAGACCCTTATGTATCAAGGAGTAGGAAAATTAAAGTAAAACAGGCAGATACCGCTACAAATGGCTTGTCGAGCCGCTCCTGATCGCAGAAGAAAGGGCTTGACGTGCATTCGCAATTGGTAATACCAGATCAGGACCGATAAAGCGGATCGAATGTGAGGGCTGCGATCCATTTTCCGGCCGGGCGAGGAGGCCCAAAACCGGAATGTGCCATCACGGGAGGAACTACCAGGGCCGGCCTCGCTGCCGGCTCGCATGACGCGGTAGAATGCGCACAAGGGAGGAAATCATTATGCGCAAGACAATGACCAGCCTGCTTGCTGGTATCGGCTTAGTGCTCGCCTGCGGAACGTCCGTCTACGCGCAGGACAAGGAACTCACCATCTTCTGGGCGGAATGGGATCCGGCCAACTATCTGCAGGAACTCGGCAACGAGTACGAGAAGGAAACGGGCGTCAAGATCACGGTGGAAACCACGCCCTGGCCCGACTTCCAGACCAAGGCCTTCACCGAGTTCAACGCCCATGGTGACGCCTATGATATGGTCGTCGGCGACTCGCAATGGCTCGGTGCCGGTTCGACCGGTGGCCACTATGTCGACCTGACCGACTTCTTCAACAAGCACAAGCTGGGCGAGGTGATGGCGCCGGCCACGGTGAAGTACTATGCCGAATATCCGGGCGGCAGCAGCAAGTACTGGGCCATTCCGCTCGAAGGCGACGCCGTCGGCTGGTCCTATCGCAAGGACTGGTTCGAAGACCCCAAGGAAAAGGAAGCCTTCAAGGCCAAATATGGCTACGATCTCGACGTGCCGAAGGATTTCAAGGCGCTGCGAGACATCGCCGAATTCTTCCACCGGCCGGATCAGAAACGTTACGGCATCGCCATCTACACTGACAATTCGTATGACGCGATGGCAATGGGCTTCGAAAACGCGCTGTTCTCCTTTGGCGGCGAGCTGGGTGACTATAAGACCTACAAGGTCGATGGCTTCATCAACTCCGACAAGGCGATCGCGGCGCTCGACGCCTACAAGGAACTCTACACGTTCACGCCTCCGGGCTGGGCCAAGTCGTTCTTCGTCGAGGACAACCAGGCGATCACTGAAAACCTGGCGGCGATGAGCATGAACTACTTCGCGTTCTTTCCCTCGCTGATCAACGAGGCGTCGAACCCGAACGCCAAGAACACCGGCTTCTTCGCCAATCCTGCCGGACCTGACGGCGACCAGTTCGCCGCCCTTGGCGGTCAGGGCATCTCCATCGTTTCCTACTCGCAGAAGCAGGAAGAGGCGGTGAAGTTCCTCGAATGGTTCATCAAGGACGAGACCCAGAAGAAGTGGGCAGCGCTTGGCGGCTACACCTGCAGCGCAGCCGTGCTCAAGTCGGAGGAATTCCAGAACGCCACACCTTACAACAAGGCCTTCTACGAGACCATGTTCAAGGTGAAGGACTTCTGGGCGGTGCCTGAATACGCAGAACTGCTGCAGCAGCTCAACCAGCGCATCTATCCCTACGTGATCGGTGGGCCTGGAACCGCCAAGGAAACGCTGGACGCGCTGGCCGCCGACTGGAACGCGACCTTCAAGAAATACGGCCGCGGCCAATAAAAGTCATGCCTGACGGAGGAGGCCTTCGCGCCTCCTCCGTTTGTTTTTAAGAATCTGGAGCAGGGTTTTGGCGACCACGATGATCACGACGCTGGACAGGTCCTCGCGGGCCGCTGCCCGCGGCCTCAGCGACATTTCGATCCGCAATCTCTTCATCATCCCGACGATCCTGTTCTTGATCGTCTTCAACATCTTCCCGCTGATCTATTCGCTGGGCTATTCCTTCACCGATTTCCGCGCCTCGACCAATGCGCCGGCGAATTTCATCGGGCTGCAAAATTATCGCGACCTGCTCAACGATCCCTATGTCTGGTCGAACTTCGCCATCACCGCGAAATACGTCATCATCTCGGTCGCCGGGCAGTTGCTCGTCGGTTTCGGCGTCGCCATGCTACTCAACCGCGACATTCCGCTGAAGGGATTGCTGACGACGCTGCTCCTGCTGCCGATGATGCTGTCGATGGCGGTGGTCGGCCTGTTCTGGAAGCTACTCTACGACCCCTCCTTCGGCATCATCAACTACGCGCTCGGCCTCGGCACCTTCGAATGGCTGTCGGATCCGAACATGGCGCTTTATGCGGTGGCGCTGACCGACATCTGGATGTGGTCGCCCTTCGTCATGCTCTTGTCGCTGGCCGGTCTCTCGGCGGTGCCGAAGCATCTCTACGAAGCCGCCGCCATCGATCGTGCCGGGCCGTTCTACACCTTCTTCCGCATCACGCTGCCGCTGGTCGCGCCGATCCTGATGATCGCGGTCATCTTCCGCACCATGGAAGCGTTCAAGACCTTCGACCTTGCCTACATCCTGACCAGCCAGCCGACGGCCGAACTGATCTCGATCCGGCTCTACAAGATGGCGTTCCAGGAATGGCAGACCGGGCGCTCCTGCGCGATGGCCTACATCGTGCTGATCATGGTGCTGGCGATCACCAACATCTATGTGAAGTACCTCAACAAGGTGAAGGAGCGCTGAGATGGCCGCCGTCCGCACTTCTTCCGAAATCGGCTTCAACCGTGCGGCAATCGTCGCGGTGCTGGTGGTGACGATCATCTTCCTGGCGCCGATCTACTGGATCGCCTCGACGGCGTTCAAGCCGCGCAATCTCGCGACGACCATCCCGCCGACGGTGGTGTTCCAGCCGGAAATCTCGCCCTTCGTCAAGCTGTTCGCCAAGCGTTCGCAACTGCGCAATCCGCCGACGCCGGAAGAGTATGCGGCGGCTCCGTGGTGGGAACGCGTCGTCTTCAATGGCGGCGAAAAAATCGTTCGCGACGGCAAGGGCGAGGTGCAGTGGTCGGGCTATCCGAGCCGGTTCATGAACTCGCTGATCGTCGCCATCACCTCGACGGTGCTGGCCGTCGGCATGGGCACCTTCACCGCCTACGGGTTTTCGCGCTTCAGGGTGAAGGGGGAGGCGGACCTGCTGTTCTTCATCCTGTCGACGCGCATGCTGCCGCCGGTGGTGGTCGCCATCCCGATGTTCCTGATGTACCGGGCAGTCGGCCTCAACGATTCCCATCTAGGCCTGATTATCCTCTACACCGCCTTCAACCTGTCCTTCTCGGTCTGGCTGATGAAAGGGTTCATGGACGAGATCCCGAAGGAATATGAGGAGGCGGCGCTGGTCGACGGCTACACGCGCATGGAAGCCTTCTTCAAGATCGTGCTACCCGAGGCAGCAACCGGCATCGCCGCGACCGCCGTCTTCTGCTTTATCACGGCGTGGAACGAATATGCCTTTGCGCTGATCATGACCAGCCGCCGTGCCCAGACAGCACCGCCGTTCATTCCCAGCCAGGTCGGTTCCGGCCTGCCGGACTGGACGGTGATCGCTGCTGGAACCTTCCTGTTCCTGCTGCCGGTCGCGATCTTCACCTTCCTGCTTCGCAATCATCTGTTGCGCGGCATGTCCTTCGGAGCGATCCGCAAATGAGCTTTCGCGCCATCAACCAGAAATACCTGGAACCCGGCTCGCAGATATTGATGGTGCTCGGCATCATCGCCCTCTGCCAGCCCTGGAACATGCTGCTGCACAGCTATGGCGTGACCATCATCCTGCTCGGGCTGATCGGCTTCAACATCACTTCGAAGATCGCGCCGGAGGAAGAGGCCGGCACCGGTCATAGCGCAGATGCGCAGGCGCGAAATCCGGGAGCACAGCATTGACCCAGATCGAGCTTCGCGGCGTGCAGAAATATTTCGGCGCCGTCCAGGTCATCAAGGACCTCAACCTCAAGATCGACGACAACGAGTTCATCGTGTTGCTCGGCCAGTCCGGCTGCGGCAAGACGACGACGCTGCGCGCCATTGCCGGGCTGGAGACGATCGACGGCGGCGATATCCTGATCGACGGCAAGCCGGTGCAGCATCTCAAGGCTGCCGACCGCGACATCGCCATGGTGTTCCAGTCGTTCTCGCTCTATCCGCATATGAGCGTCTACGAGAACATCGCCTTTCCACTGCGCGCGACGCGCAAGAGCAAGGCCGAGATCGACCAGGAAGTGCGCTCGGTCGCCAAGACGCTGCAGATCACGGACTTGCTGGCGAAGAAGCCGTCGGCGCTGTCGGGCGGTGACATGCAGCGTGTCGCCATTGGCCGGGCGCTGGTGCGGCGTCCCAAGGCGATGCTGATGGACGAGCCGATCGGCGCGCTCGACGCCAAGCTGCGTGAAGAGATGCGGGCCGAGATCAAGCGGCTGCACATCAAGCAGGGCTCGACCAGCATCTATGTCACGCACGACCAGATCGAGGCGATGAGTCTCGCCGACCGCATCGTCATCATGCATGAGGGCGTGCTGCAGCAAGTCGGATCGCCGGACGACGTCTATTCGCATCCGGCCAATCTGTTCGTGGCGCAGTTCGTCGGCAGCCCGGTGATGAATGTCGCCGAGGCGTCGGTCACCGAGAAGGCCTCGGCCGCCTCGGTCACGGTCGGTGACGCGACCACCGGCTTCGAGTTCCCGCGCGCGCTTTTATCGAAACTCAACGGTCATGCCGGCGGCAAGCTGGCGCTCGGCATCCGGCCTGAAGGGGTGATCGTGCGCCATGAGGCGGCGGACGGCTTCCTGCCGGTCGAGACGCAAATCGTCGAGCCGCTCGGATCCTTCGATATCGTCGACATCAAGGTCGGCTCCAGGATGCTGCGCGCGCGCACCAAGAGCGGCTTCGTCAGCGGGCCAGGCGAAAAGGTCTTTGCCAGGATCGATCCGGCGCAGGCGCATTTCTTCGACGTGGCGAGCGGCAAGTCGCTCGGGGTGAGACTCTGATGGCCCATATCCAGCTCAAGAACATCTCGAAGAGCTTCGGCAATCACACCGCGCTCACAGGGCTCAATCTCGAGATCGCCGACGGCGAGTTCTTCGTGCTGCTCGGCGAGACGGGTGCGGGCAAGACGACGACGCTGAGGATGATCGCCGGCCTGGAAAAGCCGAGCGAGGGCCAGGTCTTCATCGACGGTGTCGACGTCGCCGACTGGGGCGCCGCCGAGCGCGACGTGGCGCTGGTGCTGCAGCAATATTCGCTCTATCCGCGCTACACGGTGCGCGAGAACCTCGAATTCCCGCTGAAGCCGAAGATCCGTCGGCTGCCCGACGCCGAGATCAAGGATCGCGTCGACCGCGCGGCCAGGACGCTGCGCATCGAGCATTTGCTCGACCGCAAGACCGACCGGCTCTCGGGTGGCGAGATGCAGCGCGTCTCCATCGGCCGCGCCATCGTGCGCAAGCCGCGCGTATTCCTGATGGACGAGCCGCTGTCGGCGCTCGACGCCAAATTGCGCGAGGCGCTGCGCACCGAGTTGAAGAATTTGCAGATGCAACTCGGCGCCACCTTCCTGTTCGTCACCCACGACCAGATCGAGGCGATGTCGATGGGCGACAAGGTCGGCGTGCTCAACCATGGGCGCATCGTCCAGACCGGTACGCCGCAGGAGATCTACAACAACCCGCGCGACACCTATGTGGCGAGCTTTGTCGGTTCGCCGCCCATGAACCTCATCGACGGCAGGCTGGTCGACAACCGCGCGGTGATGGCGCCAATGAATTTCGAACTGCCGTTCTCAAGGGGAGCCAGGACTTCTTGGGGGTTAGACACGGGCGGTGCGACCGACGGTCGCCCGCTCGTCTTCGGCATCCGTCCCGAGGACGTCTATCTGGAGAGCGGTGCGCCGGTCGAGGCGCGTGTCCATGATGTCGAGAACCATGGCGTCGAAAAAATCCTGACGCTCAGGGTCGGCGACACCATGCTGCGCGCCACGGTACCGGCGAGGACCGATGTCGAGATCGAGCAGCCGGTGCGCTTTGCCTGGAACCCGGACAAGGTGGTGCTGTTCGACAAGGGGAGTGGCGTGAGCCTGCGCCACGCCAGTTAGCAGCGAGCTTTTGCGCGACGGCTTCGCAAAGAACCGCTGGCGCTATTTCGGGAAGTAGGTCTCGTAAGGCGTGTCGTTGATCAAAAGGATCACGCACTCGGTGTCCGACAGGCACGCATCGTCGTGCATCTCATTGGCCTTCTGCGTCCAATAGGATCCCGGAGGCAGCTCGACCTTGGTCGCTTCGCCGCCGTCCATCTGCCAATGCGCCCAGAGCCCCTTTATGACCACCGCGTGCGATAGTCCGCGGTGTGCGCATGAACCGGTGCCCGCCAGTTGCCGGGAACCTTGAGCAACGTGCCCGCCGGGCCCTTGGCCCGCTCGCCCCATAGGGGTCCAAGACGATGCGGCTGGTCGGGTACTTCGGCGACATAGGGGATCTTGCCGGCCGGCAGGTAGCTGTCTTCAAGGCCAAATGCCCGTCCCGGAATGACGGATAGAGCGGCGAGGGCAAGCAATGCAGAACGTCTGGCCATAGCGATTTCCTCCACCGGTCAGATTATTTGCGGGACGTCCCTGGGCAATGACGCTCCGTCCAAAAAGCTTGGCAATTCCTCCAGGCACGGGAGGCCGCGGACGCTCAGGACTCGTCGCCGCTGCCGCCGGTGTTGCGCAGATGGCTCGGCGCCACGCCCATGACGCGCTTGAAGGCGCGGCTGAAGGAGGCTTCCGAATCGTAGCCCAGTTTCGCCGCAGCGACGGATACCCTCATCCCATCCCGGGCCAGCCATTGCCGCGCCTGGTGCATGCGCACCCGCAGGACATATTTGGCCGGCGTCTCGCCGACCACGGTGGCGAAGCGTTGGGCGAAGGCGGAGCGCGATGCTCCCATCATCCGTGCGAGCGCCTCGACCGTCCAATCTTGGTTCGGCTGCAGGTGAATAGCGGCCAGCACCTTGCCGACATCCGGATTCCTGACCGCGGCGATCCATCCGGTGGCGTCGCCGCAGCCGTTCTCGACCCAGGAGCGGATGATCGTAGCGGCAAGCACATCGGCAAGGCGCGCCAGGATGCCGCCGGAGCCAACCCGGTCCATCGTCACCTCGCCCGCCATGGCGTCGAGCAGATGCTGGATGCCCGGCGCATTCGCCATCAGCTCATGCGCGCGCATCAGGTCGGGCATCATGTCCAGAAGCGGATGCGATCCATCGAGGTTGAAATGCATGCTGCCGCAGAACAGCAAGGTCTTGGGGCCGCGACACTCGTTGGAGACGTCGTAGATGTTCTCGCAAACCGGTTCGATGCTGTAGCGGCCGATCGGCACGGCAGGCACGCCCGGCGCGCTGGCCAGAATGTGCTCGTCGCCGCGCGGGATCAGCAGCGCATCGCCCACCGACAGCTCGATCCATTCCTTCGCCGAAGAGAACAGCCAGCAGCCCTGCTGGCCGATGAAGTGGAAGCGCGCAGCCTTCTGCGCCGGAAAGGACACCGCCCACGGCTCACCGAGGACGCAGCGGCCATAGTCGACGCCATCGAGCCGCAAGCCGCGCAGCATGTCGCTCAGCGGATCGCCGGAACTTGGTAACGTCGATTTGGACGAATTGTAATTCATTCCGGTGTTTCTAGCATGGAAACTCCAGACAGTCACTCCCATTTTGCAGTGCAGCCAAATGGTGCGCTGCAACCAGACCGGAGATCCATCATGACCGAGCCCGCCGCAGGCGTCATCGACGCTACTGTTCTCGACTCTTCCGAAACCGAGGAACGATCCGAACCGGCGTGGGGCGCGGTGGTGTCGCTGGCGCTCGGCGTGTTCGGCCTGGTGACCGCCGAATTCCTGCCCGCCAGCCTGCTGACGCGGCTGGCGCAGGATCTCGGCATCACCGAGGGCGCGGCCGGGCAGGCGGTGACGGCGACGGCCGTCGTCGGGGCGATCGCGGCGCCGACTATGGCCATCGTCACCAAGCGGCTCGACCGCAGGCTGGTCATGTGGGGGCTGACGGTGCTGCTGATCGTCTCGAACCTGCTCGCCGCCTTCGCGTCGTCGCTTCCCGTGCTGCTTGCGGCCCGTGTCGTTCTCGGCGTCGCCCTCGGCGGTTTCTGGTCGATGTCGGCGGCGATGGCGATGCGGCTTGTGCCGATGCGGCTGATGCCGCGCGCCATGTCGATCATCCTCACCGGCGTTTCGGTCGCCACCGTCACCGCGGCCCCGGTCGGCGCCTATGTCGGCGATGTCTGGGGCTGGCGGACCGCCTTCATGATCGCGGCGATCGTCGGCGCGCTGGCGCTCTTGGTGCAGATCGCAACGCTTCCAAAACTGCCGCCGGCCGGCGTGGCAAGTTTCGGCACTTTGCTGGAGGTGCTGAAGCGGCCGATGATCAGGGTGGCGCTTCTGGTCGTGCTGCTGGTCGCTTCGGGACACTTTGCCGGCTTCACCTATGTGCGCCCGTATCTGGAGCAAGTTCCCGTCCTGCCGATCGAAACGATCTCGCTCGTGCTTCTGGCCTACGGCATCGGCGGCTTCTTCGGCAATTTCGCCGGCGGCTTCATGGCCGAGCGCAGCCTCAAGACAGCGGTCGGTCTGGCACCCCTGCTCATCGCCTTGTCGGCCCTGGTGTTGCTCACGCTCGGCGCCTCGCCGGTGACGGCGGCGATCGCGGTCGCCGCCTGGGGCTTTGCCTTCGGCGCGGTACCGGTCGGCTTGCAGACCTGGCTGGTGCGCGCAGCGCCCGACCAGGCCGAGAGCGCCGGCGGGCTGATGGTGGCGACGTTCCAGGTGGCGATCGCGCTGGGCGCGGTGTTTGGCGGATTGCTGGTCGATCACGCCGGCGTCGCCAGCGCCTTTGCCTATTGCGGAACGGCGACGCTGCTGGCGGCCCTGGTGGCCTTCCTGCTCGGCCCGAAGAGCGCAAGCTAGGTCAACTGTCGACGCCTTCCACCATCGATCGGCCCGATACCCGGCTACGGGTTTCGGGCTGAAATCGCCGCTACGAAACGCTTCAGGCTGTGTTCGACATAGGCGGTCAGCTCCATGTCGGGATCAAAACTCCACCACAGCAGCGAGCCCTGCCAGTGCGACGCCATCAGCAGGCCGATATCCCCGGGTGTGTCGGGCACATCGGCGAAGCAGCCGGCGAGCGCCTTGCTGAGCACCGCCTTCCAGGCGGCGCCGCGCGCCCGCAGCACGGGATCGCGCAGATCCTCGCGCAGGACGAGCAGACCTTCGGCATAGGATTCGATATCGCCGTAGCCCTTGGACAAGGCGACCAGCAACTGAATGGCCCCGGCCGGAGTTTTGGGAGCCGAGCTGGCGAGGTCGTTGGTTTTCCGGTCGAGCCCATCCCAGGCGTAAAGCAAAGTGCGTTGCTTCAGCTGTGCCTTGCTCTTGAAGCGCTGCACCAGCGTCGCCCCCGAAAGACCGCATGCCCGTGCCAGCCGCTCGAAGGTCAGCGCTTCCGGGCCATCGGCATGGATCAGCCGGTACGCGGCCTCCAGCACCTGCTCGTCGGGTTGGGTTTTTGGCCGGGTCATCTTGACATCCATACATAAACGAATGATCATTTATAAATGATTGGCCAAGCGAAAGCCAGTCCGGTTTGTTTCGATGAGTCGTTTTTTGGGAGGGTTTCATGACGCTTGAAGGAAAAGTCGCGCTTGTCGCCGGCGCAACGCGCGGCGCGGGCCGTGGCATAGCGGTCGAACTGGGTGCGGCTGGCGCCACCGTCTATGTGACCGGCAGGTCGACGTGCGGCAATCCATCCGAATATGCCCGTCCTGAAACCATCGAGGAGACTGCGGAACTGGTAACGGCGCAAGGCGGTAAGGGCATTGCCGGCCAGATCGATCACCTGATCGCCGACGATGTGCGCAAGCTGGTCGAGCGCATCCGCGCCGAACAGGGCCGCCTCGACATCCTGGTCAATGACCTGTGGGGCGGCGAAAAACTGTTCGAATGGAACAAGCCGGTCTGGGAGCACAATCTCGACAACGGCTTGCGCCTGCTGCGCCTGGCGATCGACACGCATCTGATCACGGCGCACCATGCGCTGCCGCTGCTGATCGAGCGGCCGGGCGGACTGCATGTCGAAGTCACCGACGGCACCGCCGAATACAATGCCGACCACTACCGGCTCTCGCCGTTCTATGATCTCGCCAAGGTCGCGGCGACGCGCATGGCATGGGCGCACGCCAAGGATCTCGCGCCGCATGGTGCTACTTCGGTTTGCCTGACGCCGGGCTGGCTGCGGTCCGAAATGATGCTGGAGGCGTTCGGCGTCACCGAAGAGAACTGGCGCGACGCGACCGCGAAGGTGCCGCACTTCATCATCTCGGAGACGCCGCGCTTCATTGGCCGCGCGATAGCGGCACTGGCGGCGGACCCGGAGCGCTCACGCTGGAACGGACTGTCGCTGTCCAGCGGCGGGTTGGCGCAGGTCTATGGCTTCACCGATCTCGACGGCTCACGCCCGGATGCCTGGCGCTATGTTCCGGAAGTTCAGGACGCCGGCAAGCCGGCCGACGCGACGGGATACCGGTAGAGCGGTTCAGTTTTATGCCATTCCGGACGGGACCGCTCTGTACTTTTCACGACGTCCAGCTACGCCGACCGGCCGTCGAAATCGAAGATCTCCACCGCGGCCTGATCCTGATCGTCGAGGCAGTTGATGTTGATGTAGGCGCTGCGTTCGCTCCCTTCGCTGACGTCCTCGGCAAAAGGGTGGATGCCGCAGGTCCGGCAAAAGCGATGGGCGATTGCCTTGCTGCCGAATGTGTAGCGGCCGAGATCGTCGCCCCAGGCGAGCATCCGCAATTTCTGGTGTGGCACGGCCCACAACAGCGCGCCCTTGCGCGAGCAGATCGAGCAGTTGCAGCGCACGGCACCGCCAAGCTCGCCCTCCACCTCGAACGCCACCTTGCCGCAATGGCAGCTGCCTTTGTGGAGCATCATGTCTTCCTCTCTCGTCGCTTCGGCAGGTGCAAACGCAGGCTTGCCGGGTTATCCCTTCGCGTAGGCCACAAGCTGGCCGCTGCCTTAAAGACGTTGCAGCCTTCCGGAGTCCGACACCGACAATGCCATCAGCGCGCGATCGCCTTGAAGTTATCCTGTCGCGTCTCGCCGCCCGCGCCGGCGACGAGCGCGTATTCACAAGACTCTACCAGGAAGCGGCGCGCGCGGCTGCGGATGCGGCGGATGCCCGCGGGAAGGCGGGCGTGAGCCTCGGGCCGCTCGACGGCACGATCGTTTCGATCAAGGATCTGTTCGACGTTGCCGGCGAGCCGACCACGGCAGGCTCGCTCATGCTGGCCAATGCAGCGCCTGCGGGGCGGGACGCGGTGATCGTGCGGCGGCTGCGGCAAGCAGGCGCCGTCATCCTCGGCAAGACCAACATGACCGAATTCGCCTTTACCGTGATCGGCGACAATCTGCACTACGGCATGCCGGGCAACGCCGCCGACCCCAGCCTGATCCCGGGCGGCTCGTCGTCCGGCGCCGGCGTTGCGGTGGGGGAAGGCACGAGCGAGGTCTCGATCGGCTCCGATACCGGCGGCTCGGTGCGCATTCCGGCCTCGCTCAATGGCGTCGTCGGGTTCAAACCGACGGCGCGGCGCGTGCCGCGCGACGGCGCGTTTCCGTTGTCGGCGACGCTGGATTCGATCGGACCGCTCGCCCGCAGCGTCGCCCAATGCGCCGCTGCCGACGCGGTGATGGCCGGTGAGGAACCTGCCTTGCTGGTTCCGGCCTCGCTTGCCGGCCTGCGCGTCGGCATTCCGCGCGGCGTGCTGTTCGACGAGACGGAAGGTGAGGTGGCGACAGCGTTCGATGAGTGCCTTCGCAAGGTCGAGCTGGCCGGCGCACGGGTAGCGGACCTGTCGATCGACGATTTGCTGGCAGACATGCGCGCGGCGACCAGACGTGGCACGATCGCTGCCATGGAAGGGGCGGAAGTCCATGCCGACTGGCTGGCGACGGGCGCATCGGTCCCAGTCGACCCACATGTCAGCGGGCCCTTGTCGCGCGCACTCGCCGTTCCCGCGTCCGCCTATATCAGGACTGTCCGCCGCCGCACCGCGCTCGCTGCGGCCATGGAGGAGCGGCTGGTGACTATCGATGTGCTCGCCTTGCCGACGACGCCTATCGTTGCACCGTCGATCGCCGCCATGGCCGGCGACGAAGCGCTGCGCGACAGGACGGAAGGGCTGCTGCTGCGCAACACGCAGGTCGCCAATCAATTCGACCTCTGTGCGATCTCACTGCCGATGCCGGGCGCGATGCGACCGGCCGGGCTGATGCTGGTGGCGCGCAACGGCTATGACCATCATCTTTTCCGGATCGCAGCGGCCATAGATGCGCTGCTTGGCCATTGACGGGTTGGCCGGTGACGGAAGTAGCGAGGGTCAGCGGGTCGAACAGTGGCCGCGTTCGCTTGCTTTGGAGGCACGCTCGATGCCGGTCGCGACCAGCCAGGGCAAAGTGTATTGCTGGCCGCGATGGGTCTCGGTCCGGTTCTCGATGGAGCCGGTAACGACGAGTTTGCCGGCATAAAGCCTGTCCGAGACATCGAGCGCCTTGTCTTCCTGCGGCAACCCGTTGATGTCGATCGACACGCCCTTGATGACTTTGCCGGTGGCAAGGTCGAGCGCGCTGTTCGAGGGGCAGGGCGCCACCACGCAGCGCAGGCCGTTGTCGCAGAACACGTAGCTGTGCTGCCCGTCGGCCAGGGCTTGCGTCGTCAACGCGCCGACGCTGGTGATCACGGCAAGGAGTCGGATGGCTGCCCTGGACATGACGGGCACCGTCGCCGCCGAATTCGAGAAAATTGAGGCACCCTTGGTGCGACCATTTCCGCGCCCCAATGGCTCATCGCTTACGCGTCGACCGGAAACCGCCGCCGGTATTGCTGAACCACTTCCGGGTTGCGCAAATTGACCGGCAATTTGTTGGCCAGCACCAGCAGCGCCTCGCCGGCGGCGCCCACCCCCATACGCATCATCGATTCCTCGGTGATGCCGGCCATGTGCGGGGTGATGATGACATTGTCGAAGCCGAAATAGGGATGGTTCGGCGGCAGCGGCTGGGTCGAGAAGACGTCGAGGGCCGCGCCGCCGATGCGTCCCTTCTGCAAGGCCTCGATCAGCGCGTCATCGTCGACCACCGGCCCGCGCGAGACGTTGATCAGCAGTGCGTGTGGCTTCATGCGGGCGATGCGCTCGCGGCTGATCAGGCCGCGCGTCTCCTCCGTCAGCGGGCAGCACAGAACGATGATGTCACTCTGCTCGACCAGCGCGTCGATCGACAGGAAACCGACCCTGTCGGGCGCCGGCCGCATGCTGCGCGTCGTCGCCACGACGTTGAGGTCGAAGCCGTGCGCGGCGATGTGGCCGACCGCCTGCCCGACCGCGCCGAGGCCGACAATGCCGATCGTCTTGCCGGCGAGTTCGCTGTTGGCGTTGGCGTGCTCGCGGCCGGCGAGCCAGCCCTTTGCGCGCAGATCGCAGTCAACCATGCGAAAGCGTCGAAGCAGGGCCAGCGTCACGAACATCACATGTTCGGCGACCGAGCGCGCATTGACCGCAGGCACGTTCGCCACCAGCACGCCGGCGGCGGTGGCCGCCTCCATCGGGATCATGTCGAGGCCGGCGCCATGGCGGATCGCGGCCCGCAGCTTCGCAGCATCTTCGAAAAGAGCCGGCGGCAGAGGCGCGCGGACAATGACGATGTCGGCGTCCTTGGCTTCTGCGGCGAGCGTCCTGGCATCGAGGGCGGAGGCGACGACGAGCCTGCCGGCCCCGACCAGCATGGCCGTGGCGCGCGGGTGCAGCGGATGCGTCGACAGGATCTTGGGCATATTCTGCGTCAGGCCTTTTCGAGCACCGGGCTCGGAGGCTCGGCCGCCTTGCCGCCGATCAGGCCTTTCCAATAGCTCTCCGCGCCCTGCAGGTGGGCGCTCATCAGCGCCTGAGCGAGATTGCCGTCGCGGCGCAGCAGCGCCTCGTAGATCTGGATGTGCTCGGCATGCGAGCGCACGCTGCGTTCGGGATCGTTGAAATAGATCGGCAGGCGCAGCTCCCCCATCAGATAGTAGACGCTGCAGATGTTGTGGAAGACGCTGTTCTTGGTGGCGCGCACGATCTCGAGGTGGAATTCGCGGTCTTCCTTGGCGAGGCCCTCGCCGGCCGCGATGCGTTCCTCCGAAGCCTTCAGGATCTCGCGCAGCCGTTCGAAATTCTCCTCCGTGGCGCGCGAACAGGCGAGCTCGGCCGCCTTGATCTCGTGGATCTTGCGCAATTCGACCGTTTCGTAGATCTGCACCGGATCGAGCGGCAGGCCGGCGCGCGCAAACAGCGCCATGGCCTCGACGCTCGCTTGCTTGGTGTCGATGTAGATACCGGATTTGGCGCGGCGCTCGACGATGCGCATGGCTTCGAGGATAGCCAGCGCCTCGCGGATTTGGCCGCGGCTGACGCCGAAATGCTCCGCCAGTTCACGCTCCGACGGGGTGCGGCCTGTCTCCTTGTCCGAGTTGGAGAATAGATAGGCGGCGAGTTCGGCGAGAAGGTTCTTTTCTTTCATCGTCAGCAGCGTTGCGCGTGCGCCTCCAGGAATCGTTCCGAAAGGGTGAATCCCAAACCAGGCTTTTCAGGGATCGCTATCATACCGTCCTTTGCTTCGACAGTCTCTTCGATAAGATCATGGATCATCGGGTTGGCGCCGAGCGAATATTCGACGGTGAAGCTCGCCGGCGAAGCAGCGCAGACATGCAGCCCGGCAAAGAAGCAGGGCGCGCCCGCCCACAGATGCGGCGCAAAACGCAGGTTGAAGGCGCTGGCGATGGTGCCGATCTTCATCGCCTCGCTGATGCCGCCGCAAAAGGCCGGATCCGGCTGGAAGATGTCGGCGGATTTCAACACCGCGAGATCGCGAAAGGCATAGCGCGTCGCCTCGCTTTCGCCGGTGGCGATCGGGATGGAGCCGCTGGCGCGCACCTCCGCCATGCCGGGCTTGTCGTCGGCAATGACCGGCTCTTCGAACCAGGCGAGGTCGAGATCGGCGGCGAGATGCATGAAGCGCTTGGCCTCGGCGACCGTATAGGTGCCATGCGCGTCGACCATTAGCTCGACATCGGGGCCGAGCGCCTGCCTGGCGGCGCGGACGCGGGCGGCGGAAATATGCGGGGCGCCGTCCATGGCGCCGATGCGCATCTTCAGCGCCTTGAAGCCGCCCTTGGCGATGTAGGATTTGAGCTGGTCGCCGATGGCGTCGGCGGCAGCCCAGCCGCCGGACGCATAGGCCTGCATGCGCTCGACCTTGCGGCCGCCGAGCAGCCGCCAGACCGGCTGGCCCAGCGACTTGCCGAGAATGTCCCAGAGCGCGATGTCGACGGCGCTGATCGCGGCGACACTCAAGCCGCGCCGCGCCAGTTGCGGCATGGCATGGCCGCCGTGGGCCGCGGTCTCGTGGCGCACGCCGTTATAGAGCATCTCCCAGATGACGCCGATGTCGGCCGGGTCGCGGCCGATCAGCTGCGGGGCGACCTCGTGGTTCAGCATGTGGACGAGGGCGCCGTAGCTGCCGGCGCTGCCGGCGGCGTTCTTGCCTTCGCCCCAGCCGACCAGGCCGTCATCGGTCTCGATGCGCAGGATGGCGGCATCGAACGTCGTCACCTGACCGAAGTCGCTGCGATGCTGCCGCGCGACTTCGATCGGTATGCGAACCCACCATGCCTGGATCGTCTTGATGCGCATGTTCTTCCCCGGCCCCGCCGCCGGCCGGGCGGAAGGGCTCATTCCCAGTCGGAGCGGCTACTTGATCAGCGGCAGCAGGGTTTCGGCGGTGATGCGCATCTGGTCGGTGTAGAATTTCTCCGTCAGCACGCTGGAGCCGTGGTCTTGGATGAACTTCAGCTGTTCGGGGGAAATGTCGACCGGGTGGCGCTCGACCATTTCGGGATAGGGCGCCGCCGGCGTGCGGTCGACGGGCGCGACGAACTCGTTGGTCAGCGCGCCGTCATAGCCGACTTCCTTCAGCGTGCGCACGATCTTCGGCCAGTCGATCTGGCCGAGGCCAGCAGCGAAGCGGTTGTTGTCGGCGACGTGGAAGTCGAACAGGCGTTTGCCGACCTGGCGGATGGCGTCATAGACGTTAAATTCTTCCATGTGGATGTGGTAGGCGTCGAGGCAGACGCCGCATTCAGGGCTGACCGCGTCGGCCAAGGCGAGGGCCTGGGCGCCGCGGTTGAACAGATAGGTTTCGAAGCGGTTGAGCGGCTCGACCGCGATCTTGACGCCGACCTTCTTGGCATGGGTGAAGCATTCCCTGGTGGCGTCGACCACCCATCCCCACTCCTCCTCCTCGGTGCCGTCAGGCACCACCTTGCCGACGGTGGCGGGAACCAGCGTGATGATCTCGCCATCGAGTTCGCTGATCATGGTCAGCACGTCCTTGACATACTGAACCGAGCGCTCGCGCTGGCCCTGGTCCTTGGCGGCAAGGTTGCGCTCCCCCAGCATCAGCGTCACCGCGCCCCAGCAGCGAATGCCGTGTTCCTTCAAGAGCGCGCGCGTTTCCTTGGTCTTGTATTGCTCCGGTTCGCCGGAAATCTCGATCGACTCGTAGCCGAATTTCTTGATGCGCTTCAGCGTCGTTTCCAACGGCTCCGCCCGCATCCAGTTGTGCGTCGAAAGATGCATGGTCTATCCTTCCCAGAATTCGCCTGCCACGTTTCCCGCGGCGCCCTCCAGCGAGGCCCGCCGCATGATTCCTCCCCAGGGGCGTTCCAGTGTTTTTCGACGAACTGGTTCGACCAATTGGGCCTGAAGGCAGGTCTACAGCAAATTCCCATGAACGGCAAGAAGTCGCGAGGGGCAACTCATCGCGCTGGCTACTCTATTGATTAAATTAATGTATTTTCACAGTTTGTGATTGCAATTGATCCTGCTGGAGCGCGTTCCACCGCTTGACCGATCGGCCGTATTTGGTAATACCAGAATGGCGACACAAACAAGTGTCTGCGGGAAAACATCAAACGGGCTAGCCCTGCTTCCAATCGGCGCTATGCTTGGTCGTGACATGAGAGAGGGAGGATGCCGATGCCATCGACGATGAAGGGTCCCGGTCTGTTTCTGGCGCAGTTCGCGGGCGATGTCGCGCCGTTCAATTCACTTCCCTCGATCACCAAATGGGCTGCCGGCCTCGGCTACAAGGGTGTGCAGATTCCGACTTGGGATTCGAGGCTGTTCGACCTCGAGAAAGCAGCCTCCTCCAAGACCTATTGCGACGAGGTGAAAGGCATCTGCGCGGATGCCGGCGTCGAGATCACCGAACTGTCGACGCATCTGCAGGGGCAACTGGTGGCGGTGCATCCGGCCTATGACGCGCAGTTCGACGGCTTCGCGCCAGCCGCGGTGCACAACAATCCGAAAGCCAGGCAGAAATGGGCCGTCGAGCAGATGAAGTTCGGCGCCAAGGCGTCAAAGAATCTGGGCCTGAAGGCCTCGGTCTCCTTCTCCGGGGCGTTGGCTTTCCCTTACCTCTATCCATGGCCGCAGCGGCCTGCAGGCCTGATCGAGGAAGCGTTCGCCGAACTTGGCAGGCGCTGGAAGCCGATCCTCGACGTCTATGACGAGAACGGCGTCGACATCGGCTACGAGATCCATCCGGGCGAGGACGTGTTCGACGGCGCCACTTTCGAAATGTTCCTCGATGCGGTGGGCGGCCACAAGCGCTGCAACATCAATTACGACCCGTCGCATTTCCTGCTGCAGCAGCTCGACTATCTCGAATTCATCGACATCTATCACGAGCGGATCAAGGCGTTCCACGCCAAGGATGCCGAGTTCAATCCGACGGGACGGCAGGGCGTCTATTCCGGTTACCAAAGCTGGACCAACCGGGCCGGGCGGTTCCGTTCGCTCGGCGACGGTCAGGTGGATTTCGGCGGCATCTTCTCCAAGCTCACCCAGTACGGCTACGATTCCTGGGCGGTGCTGGAATGGGAATGCTGCCTCAAGCATCCGGAGGATGGCGCTGCCGAAGGTGCGCCGTTCATCCAGCATCACATCATAAGGGTGACGGAAAAGGCGTTCGACGATTTCGCCGGCGGCGCCACCGACAAGAAGGCGCTGCGCGCCATGATGGGAATCTAGCGCGGTTTCCCTTCCCCTCGAGGGGAGGTAAGCAACAACGAGGGAGACAAAAATGGTCGGCGCATCGAAGTCGGAAACAGGAGGCGGTCCGATCCGCTACGGCATGGTCGGCGGCGGGCAAGGCGCTTTCATCGGCGCGGTGCACCGGATCGCGGCGCGCTTGGACAATGACTTCGTGCTGGTCGCCGGCGCGCTGTCGGCGAATCCCGAGCGCGCCAAGGCTTCCGCCGCCGAGCTCGGGCTCGATCCGGCGCGCAGCTATGGCTCCTACGCCGAGATGGCCAAGGCCGAGGCCAAGCGGCCGGATGGCATCGAAGCGGTGGCCATCGTCACGCCCAACAACGTGCACGTGCCGGCGGCCAAGGCCTTTCTTGAGGCCGGTATCCACGTCATCTGCGACAAGCCGCTGGCAACGACATTGGCAGAGGCAAAGAAGCTGGCTGCCGTGGTCGAAAAGACCGGCAAGGTCTTTGTGCTGACGCACAATTACACCGCCTATCCGATGATCCGTCAGGCGCGCGAGATGGTGGCCAAGGGGCAGCTCGGCGACATCCGCATCGTGCAGTCGGAATATCCGCAGGACTGGCTGACCGAAGACCTTGCCGCCATCGGACAGAAACAGGCGGCGTGGCGCTCCGACCCCAAGCAGGCGGGCGCGGGTGGCGCACTCGGCGACATCGGCACCCATGCCTACAATCTGGCACGCTTCGTCTCCGGGCTGGAACTGGATGCGCTGTCGGCCGATCTCGACGCCTTCGTGCCGGGCCGCCAGCTCGACGACAATGTCAACGTCATGCTGCGCTTCAGGCCGGTCGGCAAGGCGCATCCGGCCAAGGGGATGATCTGGGCGAGCCAGGTGGCGCCCGGCCACGAGAACGGGCTGAAGCTGCGCATCTACGGCTCGAAGGGCGGGCTGGAATGGGTGCAGGTCGACCCGAACTATCTTTGGTACACTCCGTTCGGCCAGCCGAAGCAGCTGCTCACCCGCAATGGCGCCGGCGCGCTGCCGGTCGCGGGTCGCGTCAGCCGCGTGCCGTCGGGCCACCCCGAGGGCTATCTCGAAGGCTTCGCCAACATCTACCAGGAGGCCGCCCGCGCCATCCGTGCGGCGCGCAAGAAAGGCGGCAAGCCGGCTAAGGATGTCGTCTTCCCGACCATCGAGGACGGCGTCGAAGGCATGGCCTTCATCGAGGCCTGCGTGAAGTCGTCGAAGAAGAACGGAGCATGGACCAAACTGTGAAAGGCGGAGCTGTGAGAACGGACTGCTAAATGTCTTCGCCACCTGAAACCGACCGACAGTACGCATACTTTCGCGCAATCGGCGAGGATAATCCTGCGGAAGTCACAAGCCTGCTTGGGGTAGAGCCTAACGAATGCTGGCGGACTGGTGACGTTTTCGAACGGCGCGGACACACGTTTCGCCGCAAATCATCCTCGTGGAGACTCGACAGCGGATTGGAAGACACTGAAGCTCTTGATCGTCACGTCGAAGCTCTGCTGACAAAGCTGACCCCGCGCAAAGACGAACTTCTAAGGGTGCGGGTGAAGTTCAAAACGCAAATTGTTTGCGTGAGCTATTCCTATCAAAGCTTCAGTTGGGAGCTCGACTTCGATGTTCAACGGAGTGCCACAGCGCTCGGGATTGGTTTTTGGATTGATGCTTATAGTTTCGGCGATCACCACGAAGAAATGGTTGCGTTGAGAGAGCAGTTGAAGGCGCGTGCAAAGGGTCCGGCTAGGTAACGCGAGTCACTTCCTCGCGGCCCGTCCTGCCATGGGAGACGAATGGGGAGGGGTGTCGATGAAAATCGGCATGTGCATGTTTTTGTGGACGACCAGCGTCTCGAAGAAACACGAGAAGCTGCTGCGCGACATCAAGGCGACCGGCTTTGATGGCGTCGAGATCCCGGTGTTTTCCGGCACGCCTGACGACCACAAAAGGCTCGGCGACCTGCTCGACCGCATCGGGCTGGAGCGCACCGCCGTCTCGGCGATGGGCGATCCCTCGACGAACCTGATCTCGCCTGATGCCGCGACGCGCAAGGCCGGGATCGACTACATGAAATGGGCGATCGACTGCAGTGAGGCGCTTGGCGCCGACAGGCTGAGCGGTCCGCTGCATTCGACGCTGGGCGCGTTCTCAGGCAGCGGGCCGACGGCGGCCGAGAAGAAGCGTTCGGTCGCCTCGCAGCGCGCCATCGGCGACCATGCCGGCAAGAGGGGCGTCACCATCGGGCTCGAGGCGCTCAACCGTTTCGAATGCTATCTGCTGAACACGATGGACGATTTGTGCGAGCATATCGACTCGATTGACCGGCCACACATCAAGGCGATGTACGACACATTCCACGCCAATATCGAGGAGGCCGACCCGATCGGCGCCTATACGCGCAACCGGAAAAATATCGTCCACATCCATGTCTCAGAGAACGACCGCGGCGTGCCGGGGCGCGGCAACATTCCGTGGGCCGAGACGTTTTCCGCCATCCGCAACAGTGGCTATGACGACTGGCTGACCATCGAGGCGTTTGGGCGTTCGCTCAAGGATTTGGCGGCGGCGACCAAGGTGTGGCGCGATTTTTCCGAGAGCCCGGAGGCCGTCTACCGCGATGGCTACAGGCATATCAAGAATGGGTGGAAGAAGGCTGGTGCCGGGGACGCAGCGAAGCCTTTTCCCTCTCAGGCGATCTGAGCCGCGGGCAGCGGGCGGGTGGGCGTGCGCTGGGGCCGCTCGTCGTTGCCGTTTCCGACGGTCCCCATAAGTTTGCGGCGGAGATAGTTGGAGATGTTGTCGAAGATAAAAACGACAAGCAGGATCAACAGAACCATGTAGAAAACATTGGCCCAGTTGGTGTTGGTGCGCATGGCCTCCCACAGTTTCAGACCAATGCCGCCGGCGCCGACAGCGCCGATGATTGTCGCCGAGCGCGTGTTCGATTCCCAGAAATAGAGGGATTGGCTAAGGAACACCGGCAGAACCTGATGCAGCACGCCATAGCGTTGCACCATCGCCGGCGTTGCGCCCACCGAGCGGATGCCCTCGCGCTGCTTGTCGTCGATGTTTTCCAGCGCCTCGGAATAGAGTTTGCCCAGGGTTCCGGTGTCGGTGAAGAAGATCGCCGACATGCCGGCCAGTGGTCCCGGGCCGAAGCCGCGGGTGAAGAACAGCGCCCAGATCAGCATGTCGACAGACCGCAGGAAATCGAAGAAGCGTTTTGTCGCCTGGTTGGCCATCCAACTCGGGGTGATGTTGCGCGCAGCCAGGAAAGCGAGCGGAAAGGCGACGATCGAGGCCAACACCGTGCCGACAAAAGCCATGACGATGGTTTGCAGAAGCTTCAGCCACACGTCGCCGTGCTGCCACTCGGCATTGTAGAGGATGTTATCCCAGGCAAGCGCCGCGTTTGATCGCGACGCGTCGATGCGTTCCCCGGAAACGATCAGTGAAGCGACCTCGCCGAATGATTTTCCCCAGAATGGGGAATTCGTGTCAAACACAAAATTGGCCCAACCGAAAAACCGCCTCCAGGCGATCACCTCGTCGTTCTGCACTTCGGCGCGGCCCAAAAACCCGAACGAAACATAGGCTGTCGACCCTGGTTTGCGTTGCTCTATCCAGTAGGGCAGCGGTGTGCGCGGCGTGACTGATCTGTCCTTGGCAATGTCAAAGATGACGCTTTCGGCACCGCGCGTCACAGTGACAAGATTTGGCGTAATGGCAATCTGGCCGCTTCCAAGGACGACGGTCGCCGCCACGACGGCCTTTTCGCGAACCGTTTTGGGCGCAGCCGGAACCGATTTGTCTGGCGAGGGGGCAGGGTTCTCGGCGGTTGGCGCGCCAGGCGCCATGAAAGAGCCCTGCGATGACTTGTCAGTGGCCATCGCCGGTGCTGGTGCAGCGTCACCCCGGCGCTCGATCGCAGCAATCTGTTTGATCACCCAGTCGGGATTTGGATTGGATCCCAGTTTGGAGAAACGGGAGTAGTCGATGGTCAGATAATCGTCCTTGAACTCGATGTCCGGGCGGATTTCGTAAGACACCCAGTCGGCGAGATAGGCGCCGGCCAGGTTCCAGTTCGCCTTTTCGAGAACGATGCCTATCGAAAAGAACCACCAGCAGTAAAAAGTATAGAGAATGCACAAAAGGACGCCGAACGGGGCGGCATAGCGCTTCCATAAGGGGCGTCGGAACGCTTCCGGATGGCGAGCGGCGATGTCGTTGATGGCGTCGGCGTTCATTGCGTTACTCTCCGCGCCCGTATGCGAACGCCTGCCTGCCGACAAGACGTTGTCTCAGCCATGCCGAAAACTGGTCGACGGCGACAATCGTGCAGAACAGCAGAAAGACGATGGCAATGGTCTTGGCCTCATGGCCCCGGCTGATCGAAAGACGCAGGGATTCGCCGATGCCGCCGGCGCCGACGGCGCCGAGAATGGTCGAAGCGCGCACATTGATCTCGAAGCGGAGCAGGAAATAGCTCATGAAGTTGGGCAGAACCTGAGGCACGATGCCGAACCACACCCGTTCGACCCAATTGGCGCCAACGGCCCGCAGGCCTTCGTCAGGCTTCATGTCGGCATTCTCGACCACTTCGAAGAACATTTTTCCGAGCGCGCCGACGGTGTGGATGCTGACCGCGAGGATCGCCGGAATGGGCCCAAGCGAGAAGATCGCCAGAAAAAAACCGGCAATGACGATTTCCGGAAAGGCGCGGACAATTTCGAGGAAGCGGCGCGTGGTGAAACGGAGCCAGCGGCTGGCCGTGATATTGCTGGCAGCCAAGAAGCAGAGCAGGAAACCGAAGGTGGAGCCGACCAGCGTCGAAAACAGGGCAATGTTCAGTGTCTCGATCATCCGGTAGAAATACTCCGGAATGTAGATGCCCTGGGTCAGGTAGACCCGGCCTTCGGGATAGTCGAATTTGAGGCTGCCATCGTCATAGGGCGACGGCAGGTCGAACAGTGCGCGCACCGGGTCAAACCAGTCGCGCGGCTTCAGTTCAACGAAAAAATCGGCGATGTGGGGAAGGCGGTCGAAGAACTTTCCGGCGTTGGTTTCGTTGGCGAACCAGAGCGAGCCCGAGAGCGCAAGCAGCAGGAAAACCAGGCCTCCGATCGTGTAGAGGCGCCGGCGAGCGGCGAGGTCGCGCCAGTGCTGCTCGACCAAGGCTCCTTCCGTGGAGAGCGCAGGCGCGCGGTAAACGTCGATAGCACTCATCGATAGGTCCCAGCCCGTGACGCGGCAACGCCGCCGGCGGCATTTTAGCCCCGGCGGCGTCGTGCCTTGGGCTTACGAGCCGATCTTCGCCTTACGAGCGTCGATGATCGCCTGATAAAATTCCGGAGTGACCGGCGAATAGCCCTTGAAGTCGCCGCCTTGAACCGCCGAGAAACAGGCCGGATCGGTTTGCGGAAGCTTGGTCAGGAAATCGGTGATCTTCTGCTTGGTAGCGTCGTCGAGCGAGGTGCGTATGACCAGCGGGCCGTTCGGGATCAGCGGCGACTGCCACAATTCAACGAGGTCGTCCATCTTGAGGACGCCCTTGTCGACCATCTTGCGCAGATTGCCCGAGCTGTAGCCGTCCTTGAAGTCGCCGACGCCGGAGGCCCAGGTGGTGCCGGCATCAAAGGTGCCCTTCAGAACTTCAAGGACAAGCTGTTCATGGCCGCCGCCGAAACCGGTCGACGCGAAATAGCTCTTCACATCCATACCAATGTCCTTGGGCAGCGACGTGACCGGGATCAGATAGCCAGAAGTCGAATCGGGATCGGCGAAACCGAGCTTCTTGCCCTTCATGTCAGCGAGTGTCTTGATGCCTGAATCCGCACGGGCGACCATAACCGAATGGTAGCCGGTCGAACCGTCGGTCTGGACCGTCGTCAGGATCGGCTGAACCGCGTCCTTGTTTTCGAGATAGACCTTGGCGTAGGCGGAAGCTCCGAGCTCGGCATAGTCAAGTGTGCCGCCGAGGAGGCCCTGGATGACGCCGTCGTAGTCGGCGGCCGGGAACAGCGAAACCTTCTCGACACCGAGGACTTCCTTGATGTGATCGGCGAAGCACTGGTAGTTGCGCAGACGGTCGGCTTCGTTCTCGCCGCCGAGAATGCCGACGCGGAATTCCTTCAGGTCCTGTGCCTGGACAGCGCCCATCGCCATGGCAATGATGGAAACGGCACCGAAGAGTATCTTCCTAAACATCTCGAGTCTCTCCTGTTGAGTCCGGCATCGCGCCGGCTGCGTTCGAATTTTGACGGTGCCTGTGACGCGGGCTGGCGATCCAGATCGCTCTTTTGCTTGTCCATGATCTTTCCCGCAAACCGGCGTCCACTTTGCGGGATCATGGATCAGTATCCCGGGAATGCGGGCTCGAGCGGTCCAGTGGATGCGGCGATTCTTTGCTTGATGGTGACGCTGGTCGAGGTGATGGCCTCGGAGATTTCGCTACCGTTGCTGTCGGCGCCATAGACCATGCGCACGGCCTCGCGGTTGAGATCCTCGGGTGGGCCGTCGAACACAACCTTGCCGGCGGCCATACCGATGATGCGGTTGCAATAAGTGCGGGCCGTGTCCAGCGTGTGCAAATTGGTGATGACGGTGATGCCCTCGCGCAAATTGATATCCTGCAGCGAATCCATCACCACCTTGGCGTTGAGTGGGTCGAGCGAGGCAATCGGCTCATCGGCAAGAATGATTTTCGGCTGTTGCATCATGGCGCGGGCGATGGCGACGCGCTGCTGCTGTCCGCCGGACAAGGTGCCGGCCGGCTGCAGCGCGGTGCGGGCGATGTCGAGACGCTCGAGTGCTGCTATCGCCTCGGCTCGTTCCTCACGCGAGAAGATACCGAGCAGATTGGCAATGGTAGCACGATGATTCAACCGGCCGAGCAGCACATTGGTCAGCACGTCGAGGCGCGGCACCAGGTTGAACTGCTGGAAGATCATGGCGCAGTCGCGCTGCCAGCGGCGCAGCGGCGAGCCCTGCAGGCGCGAGACTTCGGCGCCGTCAAAAAAAATCGACCCCTGGCTGGGATCGATGAGACGGTTGATCATGCGCAGAAGAGTGGATTTTCCGGCACCGGAGCGACCGATGATACCGACCATCTGGCCCTGTGGGATCGACAGGTCGACGGCGCTGACAGCGGTGTTCTTGCCGAATCGTCGGGAAACGCCGCGGATTTCGAGCGTGGCAGGGGTTGCTGACATGGGGCAGGGCTCCAGTCCAGTCGCGATTGAAGGTCTGTTAACCTTGGCTAGCGCAGCCGCATGAACCTGCGGTGTCGGATTGATGTCAGTTTTGTTACCGCCCACAGGCCTTTGGCGATCCTTTGCTTGTGCATGTCGTTGCCCCAAAACCGCGGTGGCCTTTGGGCGACATGCACGGGATCAACCCAGAACCAGAAGCTCCTCGAAATGGTTCATGTCCTTGAAGCTGCAAAAGGCCGGCTGCCTGAGCACGATCACCGGCGCCTCGCGTTCGAACAGCGACAGGCAGTCTGCGAACAGATCCTGCCATGCGGCTGCGCGGTCGTCGGCAAGCCGGCGGATCTGGTAAGCGAAGGTGATGTGGAAGACGTAAGTTTCGTGGTCGGGATGCCGGTAGCCGAACGGCACCGACAGGGCATCACGCCATGCACTCATGATGGCCCTGTCGTCGTCCGAGGCGCCGGCAACAGTCAGCCCTGTCGGCACGACATCGATGACCTTGACCTTGAATGCGCCCTGGTTTTCGAAGCCCTGCAGCCGCTCCAGGTAAAGACGGGTCATGTCGTCGATGCTGGTGTCTAAAGGCACATCCTGCGGCCAGTAGGGCAGCCGGCGGCGATACTCGATGATGCCCTGGAACAGCGTCATGTGCAGGCTGGAGATCGGCGTGAAGGCCAGACGGTCGGCGTCGAGCAGGGCGCGCATGCGGTTACGCACCTCGATGACCACCGCTTCGGAAGGCGAGCCGCTGACGAGATGGCTGACGACGGTGTTGCCGGGCTCGAACAGAAAATTGCCTGATCTGTCATAGCGCGTGCCGAGATGCACGGGAGGGGTCGGGTTGGTGCCTTCGAAAAAACCGGCGAGCGAGGATCTTGGCTTGTCGAGCATTTGGGGGTCTCCGGGGAAAGACCGTGTCCTGTCCGAGTCCTGTGTCAGGGATGTGAATGGTGAATGGTGAATGGAGAGGCTTCACTGGGCTCGAGCCCAATTGGTCGCCCCTATTCGCCATTCACCATTCACCATTCACCATTCACTAGCCGCCATACTTCTCCAGAAACGCTTCCGCCTCCAGCTCGCGGAAATCGTCGAGCGCAGCGCGCAGGTCGGCATGGTCCCAATCCCACCAGGCAAGCGCTTGGTAGCGCTCGGCGGTGCGGCGGTCGAAACGCTCGCGGATCGGCTTCGCCGGCACGCCGGCGACGATGGTATAGGGCGCGACGTCCTTCGACACCACCGCGCCGGCGCCGACCGCAGCGCCATCACCGACGGTGACGCCGGGCAGGATGGTCGAGCCATGGCCGAGCCAGGTGTCGTGGCCGATTGTGACGCGTTTGGCGCGGCGCTGGGCGAAAAACTCGCTCTCGTGCTCGGCGTCGTCCCAATAGTCCGAAGCGCGATAGGTGAAGTGGTGCAGCGTCGGCCGCCATGTCGGGTGGTTGGTGGCATTGATGCGCACGCTTGCCGCGATGTTGGAGAACTTGCCGATCGTCGCACACCAGACGGCGCAATCCTGCATCATGTAGGAATAGTCACCGAGGATGCTCTCCGAAACCCGGCTGCGGTCGGCGATCTCTGTCCAGCGGCCGAGCGTCGAATTCTCGATCTGCGCCGTCACGTGGACGAGCGGCGCTTCCGACAGTTTCCTGCTCATGCGGCACGCTTCCCGGCAGCGAAGGTGGTGACGTCGATGATGCGATCGGCGACCGCCTTGCGCACGTCGTGGTCGTGGAATATGCCGAGCAAAGCGACGCCGGCCGCTTTCTTTTCCGCGATCAGCGCGATGACCACGTCGCGGTTCCTGGCGTCGAGCGAAGCGGTCGGCTCGTCGAGCAACAGGACCGGGTGATGGGTGATGAAGCCGCGCGCGATGTTGACGCGCTGCTGCTCGCCGCCGGAAAACGTCGCTGGCGGCAGTGCCCAGAGTTTTTCCGGCAGGTTGAGCCGCGCGAGCAGGGCGCGCGCCTTACCGCGCGCGGCCTCCCGGTCCTCGCCGCGCTCGACCAGCGGTTCGGCGACGACATCGAGCGCCGAGACGCGCGGCACGGTGCGCAGGAACTGACTGACATAGCCGATCGTTTGCCGGCGCACGGCAAGCACGGTACGAGGGCTGGCGGTGGCTAGATCGATCAGGCAGTCCGCGTGCTGGACGATGATCTGGCCTTCGTCGACGGCGTAGTTGCCGTAGAGCATCTTCAAAATGGAGCTCTTGCCGGCGCCGGAGGGACCGCCGAGCACGGCGCATTCGCCGGCCCGGATCGAGAAGGAGACGCCAGCGACGACAGGCAATTTGATGCCGTCGCGCAGATGCATGGTGAAGCTTTTTGCAACATCGGAGACAACGAGGGGGGTGGGCATCGTCACACCTGCAAAATGGAAGAAACAAGCAATTGCGTGTAAGGCGCGCGCGGATCGTCAAGCACGCGGTCGGTGAGGCCGCTTTCGACGACGCGGCCGTCCTTCATCACGATCATGCGCTGTGACAGCAGACGCGCCACGGCGAGGTCGTGGGTGACGACGATCGCCGCCAGGCCGAGGTCGGTGACGAGGCCGCGCAACAGGTCGAGCAGGCGCGCCTGCACCGAGACGTCGAGGCCGCCGGTCGGCTCGTCCATGAACACAAGCCGTGGGCCTGTCACCAGGTTGCGCGCGATCTGCAGGCGCTGGCGCATGCCGCCGGAGAAGGCGCGGGGTTCGTCGTCGATGCGGTCCTCGTCGATCTCGACGCGCGAGAGCCAGTCGACTGCCGTGGCGCGGATCTTGCCGTAGTGGCGGTCGCCGATCGCCATCAGCCGCTCACCGACATTGGCGCCGGCCGATACCGTCATGCGCAATCCATCCGCCGGGTTCTGATGGACAAAACCCCAGTCGGTGCGCATCAGGAAGCGGCGCTCGGCCTCGCTCATGCGGTAGAGCTCGCGGAACTGGCCGTCGCGCATGCGGTAGCTGGCGGTGCCGGAGCTTGGCAGCAGCCTAGTCGACAGGCAGTTGAGCAACGTCGTCTTGCCGGAGCCGGACTCGCCGACCACGGCCAGAACCTCGCCCGGCCAGAGGTCGAAGCTGACATTCTCGCAGCCGACGCGCGAACCATAGAATTTGGACAGCGCCGAGACGCGCAGCAGCGGTTCGTCGGTCATTGCGCCGGCTCCACGGTTTCCGCGGCAAGATGGGTTTCCGGGGCAAGATGGCCGCGATGGCCGTCTGCCCGCCGCTTTTCGCAATGGTCGGTGTCGGAGCAGACGAACATGTGGCCGCCATGGTCGTCGAGGATGACCTCGTCGAGATAGACGTTCTCGGCCGCGCACAGCGCGCAGGGCTGGTCGAAGGTCTGCACCTCGAAGGGATGGTCCTCGAAGTCGAGACTGACCACGTCGGTGAAGGGCGGCACCGCGTAGATGCGCTTCTCGCGGCCGGCGCCGAACAATTGCAAAGCCGGCGAACGGTGCATCTTCGGATTGTCGAATTTCGGCGTCGGCGATGGGTCCATCACATAGCGGCCCTCGATCTTGACCGGATAGGCGTAGGTGGTGGCGATGCGGCCGTGCCTGGCGATGTCCTCGTAAAGCTTCACATGCATCAGGCCATATTCCTCCAGCGCGTGCATTTTTCGCGTTTCCGTTTCGCGCGGCTCGAGGAAGCGAAGCGGTTCGGGTATCGGCACCTGATAGACCAGCACCTGACCCGCTTTCAGCGGGTGCTCGGGGATGCGGTGGCGGGTCTGGATGATACTGGCTTTGGCCGTCTCAGTGGTGACGGCGACATTGGCGACCTTCCTGAAGAAGGCGCGGATCGAGACCGCATTGGTGGTGTCGTCTGCGCCCTGGTCGATGACCTTGAGCACGTCATCAGGGCCGATGATCGAGGCGGTGACCTGGACGCCGCCGGTGCCCCAGCCATAGGGCATCGGCATCTCGCGCGAGGCGAACGGCACCTGGTAGCCGGGAATGGCGATGCCCTTGAGGATCGCACGGCGGATCATCCGCTTGGTCTGCTCGTCGAGATAGGCGAAGTTGTAGGTGGCGATGTCGGTCATGGTGATCGCTTCCGCTTTGTGCTACCGAATTGACTTCCAAAACGCGGAAAGAGGGCCAGACTCAGGTGACCCCTACCGGATGGATGCACATCGGAATTCTGTTGCTGGCGTTCGTCGGCGTGGTTGCCTTTTTCCTTCGCCCCAAGAATCTTTCCGGACCAAGAGACGGTTCGAGCAATGACTTCTTCTCCGGTGGGCAGGATGGCAGCAGCGGGTATCCTGGGCATGGCGGTCACTCCCACGATAGCGGCGGACACGGGGGACACGGCGGCGGAGACGGTTGATCTCATGACGCCCTATCCAGTCCCTTGGCGTAGCGCGCCAGCCGCTCAGTGAGCGTGCCGGTGTGCAGCTCGAACATGTGGTTGTCGTCGTCGTAGAAATAGATCGAGCGGCCTTCGCCCTCGACGCGCGGGCGCGGCGGGCGCATGTCGAGGCCAAGCGTTTTGATGCGCTCGGCGTAGCGGTCGAGATCGGCGTCGTCGATCTTGAAGGCGATGTGATTATAGCTTCGCTCGGGCAGCGGCTCGCCTCCCATGATGGCGATCCAGAGATCGCCGATCAGGAAGAATTTTTCGCGTGACAGCGAGAACTGCTCGGTATCGCTGGCATAGACTTCGCGCGCGTCGAAGATGCCGGTCAGGATCGCGCTCATGCGGTCAAGATCGCGGACGATGAAGGTCATATGGGACAGGCCTTCGATCATTCCGCGGCCTCCCGCTTTTCCTCGACCTTCGCAGGGTTTTCGCGGGCCTCGTACTCGGCGCGCATGCGGCGCACGAGATCGAGCTCGGCCTGGAAGTCGACATAGTGCGGCAGCTTCAAATGCTCGACGAAGCCGGTCGCCTGGACATTGTCGGAATGCGAAATGACGAACTCCTCGTCTTGCGCCGCGGCAACGACATCCTCGCCCAATTCGCTTGCACGAAGAGCGCGGTCGCAGAGCGCCATCGCCATCGCCTTGCGCTCGCTCTGGCCGAAGACGAGGCCATAGCCGCGGGTGAATTGCGGCGGCGCCTTGGCCGAACCCTTGAACTGGTTGACCATCTGGCACTCGGTGACGCGGACGCTGCCGAGCGGCACGGCGAAGGGCAGTTCCGGCACGTCCAGTTCCAGTTCGACCTCGCCGATGCGGACCTCGCCGACGAACGGGTGGTTGCGGGCATAGCCGCGCTGGGTGGAATAGCCGAGCGCCAGCAAAAAGCCCTCGTCGCCGCGTGACAGCGCCTGCAGGCGGATGTCGCGCGCCATCGGGAATTCCAGCGGCTCGCGGGTGATGTCGCCGGGGACATGGTCCTGCGGCATGTCGCCATCCGGCTCGATCAGGCCTTCGCGGGCGAGGATCGCCGAAACGCGCGGCATGGCTTGCGCCTCGCTCTCGCGCTGCAGCGGCTCGGCGACGTCGCCGCCGGCGGCAAGCTCGGGATCGAGCAGCCGGTGGGTGTAGTCGAAGGTCGGACCGAGGAGCTGGCCGCCGGGCAGGTCCTTGTAGGTCGCCGACACGCGGCGCTCGACCAGCATCGCGCCGGTGTCGATCGCCTTGGTGTAACCGAAGCGCGGCAGCGTTGTGCGGTAGGCGCGGACCAGGAAGATCGCCTCGATCATGTCGCCGCGCGCCTGGACGATGGCGAGCGCGGCCAGTTCGCGGTCGTAGAGCGAGCCTTCGCTCATCACCCGGTCGACGCCGAGCGCCAGCTGCTCGACGATCTGGTCGAGGCGAAGTGCCGGCACCGAACGGTCGCCGCGCCGGCGATCGGCGAGCAGTCGGTGGGCGTTTGCAATGGCTGCTTCGCCGCCTTTTACCGCAACGTACATCTTACGCCTCCATCGTCTTGATGCGCGTCGTGCGTGGCAGGCAGGCGAGGCTGTCGGCGGTGGCCAGGATGATGTCGACGCCACGCGGAAAGCGCTGGTTGTTCTGCTTCCACTGTTCGATGAAATGACGCGGCATCTGCGCCGGCGCGATGGTCGCGCTGGTTTCGATGCCGGGGCCTTCGAGCAACAGCGGCGCGCCGGAGACAAGATCGGTGACTTGCAGGATAAGCGTCGTAGAGCGATCGGGATAATCCTGGGTGCCTTGCGAAAAGCCGTCGAGCGCCATCATTTCCGCCGGGTTGGCGATCAGCGCGAAATGCGCATCAGCCGGGGTGTTGGCCGAGGGCGCGCCGGTGTGAAAACCCAGCCAGGATTTGACGGCGGGCGCTGCCTGCAAGGTGAGATCGAGCCAGAGCGGCGTGTCGTTGTCGCAGAGCGAAAGCGCAATGGCGCCGGCCGTCGCCGAGAGCGGCACTGGGGGGCGGGCAAAGGCCGGCAGGGCTTGCACGCTGCCCGGCCGCGCCATCGCGTCCATGACGGCGCGAAAGACCGTCTGGGCGTTGAACACCGGATCGGCGAAACCGCCCTCGATCGATTGAGCCGCTATCTCCATCAGTCCTCTCCGCGCACCATGGTGAAGAAATCCACTTTCGTTGCCGCGGTCTCGGCACGCCGCCGGTCGCGCGCCTCGACCAGGGCCGCCCGCAGCGGTGCGACCAGTCTGGTCTCGACCGCTTCGCGATGGGCGGGTTCCTGCCACAGCGCGTCGGCGATCGCCGCCAGCTTCGCTTTCCGCTTGTCGCGGCCGAGCGTGTAGCAATGGCCGACCTGTCCGGAGGGCAGCCGGACCGTGGCGCGGGTGACCGTCGCCTCGCCGACATTGAAGGGCGCGCCGCCGCCGCCGATGCGGCCGCGCACCGTGACCAGGCCGGTTTCGGGACCACGCAGCAGTTCGGCTTCCAAAGGCAGGCCGGCTTCGCTCCAAAGACGGGCGATGTCTTCGCCGGGCGACTGCGCCAGCGTCGCCATGATCGCCTTGCGTTCGGCCTGATCGCGCGCTTCCTGTCCTCGCATGGTTTGCTCCTTGCGCAATGGCTAATTTGTCTATTGATATAGACAACCATACAAATTATACCTGTTAGCTAGCGCGAGTCCATGACGGGTGCATGACATCGCGTGAAAGCATCGGGGCGATGGAAGATTGGGGTGGACATGATTGGGCAGCAAGTGGCCAGCATCGAGCGGCGCAGTGGCGTCTCGCTATGGCGGCAGATCGCCGACCAGATCCTGCATGCGATCGCCGTCGGCGATTTCGCCGAGAATGCCGCGCTGCCGCCGGAAATGGCGCTGGCTGAGCGCTATGGCGTCAACCGCCATACGGTGCGTAGTGCCATCGCCGCCCTCGTGCAGGACGGTGTGCTGAGGGCCGAGCAAGGGCGTGGCACCTTCGTGCTGTCGCGCAAGCGGCTGTCCTACCCGATCGGCGCACGCACGCGTTTTTCGACCGGCCTGCAAGGGCAGACGTCCGAACGGCATATCGTCCTGCTCGCGTCGTCGGTCGAGCCGGCCAGCCGTCGCGTCGCCGAAGCCCTGGGGCTTGTCAGGGGCGCTGATGTGATCCGCCTGGAAACGCGCGGCGAAGCCGACGGGCATCCGGTGTCGCGCGCTACCGCCTGGTTCGATGCCCAGCGCTTCGCCGGTATCGACGCTGCCATGGCGGAAACCGGATCGGTCACCGCCTCGCTCAAGCGCTTTGGGATCAACGATTATCTGAGGCAATCGACGGTGCTGTCGGCGCGCCACGCCGATGCCGCCGATCTGGTCGATCTCGACCTGCAGCCCGGCGCCATCGTGCTGGTGACAATTGCGGTCAATATGACGCTCGACGGTCAGCCGATTCAGTTTTCCGAGTCGCGGTTTCCGGCGGAGCGGGTGGAGCTCAGATTGTCGGCTAACGATCAGGCAATGTCGTAGAAACGCGCGGCATTGCCGCCGAAGACGGCATTCTGCTCGGCCAGCGACAGGCCAGCTAGAAGCTCCTTCGCGGCAGCCAGCCAGTTCTCGTAAGTGGCGGCCAGTTCGCAAACCGGCCAGTCGCTGCCGAACATCAGCCGCTCCGGGCCGAAGCAGGCGATGAGGTGGTCGGCATAGGGTTTTAGGCCGGCGACCGACCAGTTAGGGCCGGCTTCGGTGACCAGACCGGAAAACTTGCACAGCACCGACGGTCTCTTGGCGAGCGCGGCCATGTCGCTTGCCCAAGGCTCGACAATGCCCTTGGCGATGAATGGCTTCGCGGCATGGTCGACGACGATAGGCAGGTCCGGGATATGGTCGGCGAGTGCCGCGACCACCGGCAGGTGGCGCGGCTGCGCCAGTGCGTCGAAGCGCAGGTTCAGTTCGGGCAGCAGCCTGAGCGCCGCGAGGTGCTTCGGCTTCAAAATGTCGAACGTGTCTTCGATGTCCTGCAGCATCGGCCGGATGCCGCGGAATTTCGGCCTTGTCGCCAGCCGGCGCAACGTCGCTTCGACGTCGTCGGCGCCGACGTCGACCCAGCCGACTACTGCCGCGATGCTCGGCTCGTTCTCGGCAAGGTCGAGCATGAATTCGGTCTCGGCGACCGTTGCCGCTGCTTGCACCACGACGGTGCGTTCGATGCCGGCGGCGCCGAGATGCGGCTTCAAATCGGCCGGAAAGACATCGCGCACGATCGGCGCGACATGCGGCCCCATCCAAAAATAGTCGCCGCGGGCGATCTGCCAGTAGTGCTGGTGTGCGTCGATCCGCATCGTCTCATCCGATCTCGATGACGGCCTTGATCAGCCCGGATTTCTGATGCGCCCAGCGGGCGAGGTCAAGGGGGGCCTGGCCAAGCGTGGTCCGGTGGGTGACGAGCTTTGCCAGTGGCACCGCGCCGTTGCGGATCGAGGCGGCGACATGGTCGAAGTCGGCGCCAAGCGCGTTGCGGCTGCCGACCAGCGTCATCTCGCGCTTGTGGAACTCCGGATCGGAAAAGACGATGTCGTCCTTGACGACGCTGACCAGGACCAGGGTTCCGCCATGCGCGACATGGGCGAAGGCCGACTGCACCGACTGCGTGTTGCCGGTGGCGTCGAAGACAACGTCGAACCCCTCGCCGCCGGTCGCGCCGCGAACCAGATCGGGCGCAGTGGCGCGGGAGCCGTCGAGCGTCGCGAAGCCGAGCTCGCTCTCGGCGAAGCCGAGCCTCTCGCTGCTCATATCGAGCAGGCTGACGTCGAGCCCGGCGATGCGGGCAAACAGCGCCGTGCCGAGCCCGATCGGCCCGGCGCCTATGACCAGTGTGCGGGCGCCTGGATCAGCGCGCGCGCGACGTACGGCATGCGCGCCGATAGCCAGGAATTCGACGGCGGCGGCATCGGCCAGCGACAGGCCGTTTGCCGGATAAAGATTTTGCACCGGCACCAGGATCTGCTCGCACATGGCGCCGTCGCGATGGACACCGAGCACCTCGATCTTGACGCAGCAATTCGGCTTGTCGTGCCGGCAGGCGATGCATTTGCCGCAGGCGAGATAGGGATTGATGATGACGGCTTCGCCAACGTTGAGCGTGACGCCGTCGCCCTTGTCGACGACCGTGCCGGAGACCTCGTGGCCCATGATGCGCGGGTAGGCGAGGAACGGGTGCTTGCCTTCGAAGATGTGGTAGTCGGTGCCGCAGATGCCGACATGGCTGACCGCTACCAGCGCCCATCCCGGCGGCGGCGCGCCGGGCACCGGGCGGACCTCCAGGACAAGATCACCAGGCGAGCGGCAGACGACTGCTTTCATGCTTCAATCCAATTCACGATACCGCCGGCCCTCGCTTTCGCGGGCCGGCGGCTCCTGGGAGGAATTTACTTGCCGCGGCGGCGCAGGCCGTCGAAATAGACGATGACGATGATCAGCACACCGGTGATGATGCGCTGCCAGAAGGCGTTGACGTTCAAGAGATTGGCGCCGTTGTTGATGGTGGCGAGGATGAAGGCGCCGAGCAGCGGTCCGTGCACGGAGCCGACGGCGCCGAACAGCGAGGTGCCGCCGATCACCGAGGAGGCGATCGCCTGCAGTTCCCAGCCCTCGGCCTGGGTCGGGTTGCCGATGCCGATGCGCGAGGCCAGCAGCACGCCGACGAAGGCGGCGCACAGGCCGGACAGCGTGTAAGCCATGTAGATGGTGCGCTGGACGTTGACGCCCGACAGGCGCGAGGCTTCGGCATTGGAGCCGACCGAGAACAGATAGCGACCCCAGCGGCTGTGATGCAGAAAGATGTAGGCGGGGATGCCGACCAGGATCACCATCCAGAACAGATTTGGGACGCCGACAAAGGAGCTGCGCGAGAACTCCTGGAAGGCATCGTTGTTGATCGAGATCGAGTTGCCGTTGGTCATCAGCAGGCCGATGCCGCGCAGCGAGGTCAGCGTCGCCAGCGTGATGATGAAGGGCGGCAGGCCCATCTTGACGATGCCGAAGCCATGGAACAGGCCAATGGCGACGCCGACGAGCAAAGTGATCAGGATGGCGAGGAAGACCGGCACGCCGGCATTGATCAGCATGGCGGCGATGACGGTGGCGAAGCCGACGACCGCGCCGACGGAAAGGTCGATGCCGCCGGTGATGATGACGAAGGTCTGGCCGACCGCCAGGATGGCGATCATCGAGCCCTGGCGGAGCAGGTTCGAAATGTTGTTGCCCGAGGCGAAGCTTTGCGTCGCCACCGACAGGATGACCCACAACAGAACCAGCAGCGCCAGCAGCGTCAGCCCGAACAAGGCGTTGTAGTTGCGCTTCGGTTTTTCGGCGGCAATGGCCTCGGTGCTCATTTCTGTCCTCCCAGTTTTTCTTGTTTCTCGGCGAGCGCCTGCGTGAGAATGTCCTCGTGATTGGCGGTACGGAACCCGTGCGTGGCCACCAGCTTGCCGCGCCGGAACACGTGCAGCGTGTCGGCCAGCTCATAGACCTCCGGCAGATAGGACGAGATCAGGATGATACCGGCGCCCTTGGACAGAAGCGCGCTGAAGAGGCGGTAGATCTCGGCCTTGGTGCCGACATCGACGCCGACCGTCGGCTCGTCGAAGATGAACAGCTTGGCGCCGTGCGCCAGCCATTTGCCGATGACGATCTTCTGCTGGTTGCCGCCGGACAGGCTGGAGGCGAGCGCGCTCCGCGTCGGCGTCTTGATCCTGAGGCCGGCGATCTGGCGATCGGCTTCAGCTTTCTCCTTTGCGCCTGAGATCAGCATGTTGCTGGAGATGCGCTTGTAGATCGGCAGGTTGAGATTGAGGCCGACCGGCAAATTGAGGCAGAGGCCCTGGTCGCGGCGGCTTTCCGGGGCCAGCGCCATGCCAAGCCTGATCGCGTCGTGCTCGGAATTGACCTGGACCGGCTTGCCTTCCCAAAGGATCTGGCCGGCCGATTTGCGGTGGCGGCCGTAAAGCGTGGTGACGAACTCGCTGCGCCCGGCGCCGATCAGGCCGTAAAGGCCGACGATCTCGCCGGCGCGCACCGAGAGCGAAACGTTCTCGAAGCCCTTGCCGGACAGGTTCTTGGCTTCGACTATCATCGCGCCCGGCGTAAAATGCTCCTTGTGGTAAACCTGCTCGATCGAGCGGTTGATCATCATCTTGACCAGTTCGGCGTCGTTGGTCTCGGCAATGTTCCTGGTGCCGACAAGCGTGCCGTCGCGCAGCACCGAGACGCGGTCGGCGAGTTCGAACACCTCTTCCATGCGGTGGCTGATGTAGATGATGGTGACGCCTTCGCCCTTCAGCCGACGGATCAGCTTGAACAGCTGGTCGGCCTCCTTGCGGGTCAGATAGGCGGTCGGTTCGTCGAAGATGAGGAATTTGGTGCCGCGCACGGTGGCGCGGGCGGCGGCGATCAACTGCTGCTGGCCGATGGTGAGGTCGCCGAGCACGACATGCGCCGGCAGGTCGAAGCCGAGATCGTCGATGATCTTCTGCGCATCCTTGACCATGGCGCGTTGCTGCAGGATGCCATAGCGCGAGTTCTCCTCGCCGAGGAACATGTTGGCCGCAACCGTCAGGTGGCGGCAGAGCACGACCTCCTGGTGCACCGCATTGATGCCGAGCGCCATCGCCTCGTGCGGGGTCGCCAGCGCTTCGGGCTTGCCCTCCCAGATGACGTCGCCGGAGGTGCGCGGCATGACGCCGGTCAGAAGCTTGATCAAGGTGGACTTGCCGGCGCCGTTCTCGCCGACGATGGCGTGGATCTCGCCGGACTTGAAGGCGAGGTCCACCGGCTTCAGCGCGTGAGTGCCGGGATATCGCTTCTCCAGCCCCTTGAGTTCGAGGATCGTCCTGCCGGGCTCCAGAGTCGGGGCCGGGTGCAGTTCCTGCGCCGTGGACGTCATGACAATCCTCCCAGATTGGTCCTGCGATTGGGCACGTAGACTAGAGGCTGTCGAATCCCGGTGGTGTCGGGATGCGGGGTGTCTCCGGGGCATGGGCCCCGGAGACGATGCGCCTGTGGCGATGCTTAGTCGAGCTTCGGGTTGAGCAGCGCGTCGATCTTCGGCTCTTTCATATTGGCCTTGGTGACCAGGTTGGCGCCGGTGTCGACATTGGCTTCAACCTTCTCGTTCTTCGAGGCGGCGAGCGCGGTCTTGATGCCGTCATAGCCCATCCGGTACGGGTCCTGGACAACGAGGCCGGAAATGACGCCGTCATTGAGGAACTTGATCAGCTTCTCGTCGCTGTCGAAACCGATCAGGCCGACCTTGCCGGCAAGGTTGTTCTCGGCGATCGCCTGGCCGACGCCCTGCGCCATGATCAGGTTGGAGGCGAAGATGCCCTTCAGGTCAGGGTTGGCGGTGATCAGGTCGGTCGCGATGTTGAGGCCGGTCGTGGCCTGGCCGTCGGCATATTTGTCGGCGATCAGTTCGAGGCCCGGATATTTCGCCTTGAGCTGTTCCTTGAAGCCCTGAGCGCGCTGCTCGAGCGAGCCGGCGCCGGGAAGCGCGGTGATGAGCGCAACCTTGCCCTCGACCTTGCCGCCATTGGCCTCGCCAATGGCCGCGGCGAGGCCGTCAGCGGCGACGCGGCCGCCCTGGACGTTGTCGGTGGTCAGGAACGAGGTGAAGGCCTTGGAGTCGGCGCCGGAGTCGATGCCGATGACCTTGACCTTGCTTGCTGCCTCATCGATCGGCTTGCCGAGCGCCTTGGCTTCGGTCGGCGCGATGACGACGGCGGCCGGGTTGCCGGCGACGGCGTTCTCGAGGATTGAGATCTGGCCGTTGACGTCGGTTTCGGCCTGAGCGCCGAGTTCCGGTACGTTGACGCCGAGGTCCTTGCCGGCCTTGCGGGCACCGGCCAGCACGATCTGCCAGTAGAAGGAGGTGGTGTCCTTGACGATGATCGGGATGGTCACGTCCGCCGCCGAAGCTGGTGCCGAGTGCAACGCACCTGCAAGCATCGAGGCGGCCGCGAGTGCCACGAAGGCGCGGCGGTTGAGAATGCTGGTCACGAATTTCATGAGGGTTCCTCCCTAGATCGCCCGGTGAAGGTTACGGAAGCTCCATTCGGATAGGCGCGGCCCAAACAGAACTTTATCAATAAAAAACATTTGCCGCTTTTTGATAGTGCATCGATCCGGCCGACGCAAGCGGTGTTTCGTATCGTCTCCGCGTGGCCTCGACAGGAGGCAAGCCTCCCTCCGCCGATCCTCTTTGCCACGTTCGGATGCTTCCGATCCTCTCTGACCGCGATGGAATATTAATTCCATTGATGCGTCAAGATGGAACATTCATTCTCTCGCGATTGTGAAGCCTTTTTCATGCCGACCACCTGGCCGGACAATAGGTTCGTTGCCTCAGCCTAGCGCCTGCACCACCGTATAGGGATCGTATCTGGCGAACTCTGCTGGGGGCACAGGAATTTCGAGCAGTTCCAGATTGCGCGTCAGATTGGCCGGCTTGGCCGTTCCGGTCAGCACGGAAGCGACGACAGGTTCGTGCAGCGGGAACTGGAAGGCCGCGGCCGCGAGCGGGTAGCCGCCCTCGGCGGCGATCTTCTCCATCGCATCGACGCGTTCGAGAATGTCCTTGCCGGCCGGCTGGTAGTCGAAATGCGCGCCCTGCACCGGGCCGGTTGCCAGAATGCCCGAGTTGAACACGCCGCCGATGATCAGCGAGGTCTGCCGCTGCCGGCAAAGCGGCAGCAATTCGGCTTCGGCGCTGCGGTCGAGCAGCGAGTAGCGGCTGGCGAGCAGGATGCAGTCGAGCGGCGCACGGTTGAGCACGTCGAGGCAGATCTGCACTTCATTGACACCGAGGCCATAGGCGGAAATCGTGCCTGATGTCTTAAGCTCGTCGAGCGCCTTCAGCCCGCCATCCATCAGCTGGCGGAAATGCAGCTTCGTCTTCTCGACACCGTGCGTGTAGGCGCCGATGTCGTGGACAAACAGGATGTCCATCCTGTTTAGGCCGAGCCGGGCATAAGAGAATTCCACCGAGCGCATAATGCCGTCATAGGAATAATCGTAGTCGAGCGCGAAGGGCAGCGGATCGACATAGGAGTGATCGGGCACCTGGTCCTCCGGCACGGGGCGGAACAGCCGGCCGACCTTGGTCGAAAGCACATAGGAGTCGCGCGGCTTATAGCGCAGGAAGTCGCCGAAGCGGCGTTCCGACAGGCCGAAGCCATAGAAGGGCGCGGTATCGAAATAGCGCAGGCCGGCGTCCCAGGCGGTCTGCAGCGTTTCCATCGCCACATCGCGCGAACAGGCCCGGTAGAGCCCGCCGATCGCCGCGCCGCCGAAGCTAATCTCGGTGACGTCGAGCGCAGTTGTGCCGATGCGGCGCTTGTCCATTGCAAAGCCTCCCCTTCCGGCCGCTGGCCGGTTAAAACATGTCTGGTTGGTCGTGGCTGGTCTACAGCGTCGCTCCGAGGTGCCAGGGCACGAACTCGTTGTCGCCGTAGCCGAACGCCTCGCTCTTGGTCTTGCGCCCCGATGCCGTCTCGACGATCAGTTCGAAGATCTCGCGACCCATGCCGGCGATGGTCTTCTCACCCGAAGCGATGACGCCGCAGTTGACGTCCATGTCCTCTTCCATGGTGTGATACATGGTCGAGTTGCTGGCGACCTTGATCGACGGCGTCGGCCGGCAGCCGAAACAGGAGCCGCGGCCGGTGGTGAAGACGATGACGTTGGCGCCGCCCGCCACCTGGCCAGTGGCCGAGACCGGGTCGTAGCCGGGCGTATCCATGAACACCAGGCCGTGTCCGCTGACCTTCTCGGCATAGCCGAAGACGCCGTTGAGCGGCGTCTGGCCGCCTTTGGCGACCGCGCCCAGCGACTTCTCCAGGATGGTGGTCAGCCCGCCGCGCTTGTTGCCGGGCGAGGGGTTGTTATCGATCGAGGCGCCATGCTTGGCGACATGATCCTCCCACCATTTGATATAACCGTCGAGCTTGGCGGCGATTTCCGGGCTCGCGGCGCGGTAGGCAAGCAGATGCTCGGCGCCGTAGATCTCCGTCGTCTCGGACAGGATACCGATGCCGCCGACGTCGGCGAGGATATCGACGGCGGCGCCCAATGCCGGATTGGCGGTGATGCCGGACATGCCGTCGGAGCCGCCGCATTGCAGGCCGACGACGATCTCGCTGACCGGGATCGGCTCTCGCCTCAGCTGGCCGACTTCCTCGGCGATCTCGGCCAGCACGCCCATCGCCTTTTCGACCGATTTGCGCGAGCCGCCGGCCTCCTGGATGTTGAAATGCCGTTTGCCGGCAGCGACACCCTTCTGGCCGTAAAGGGTAAGCTGGTTGACCTCGCAGCCCAGGCCCACCATCAGCACGCCGCCGAAATTCGGATGGCGGGCATAGCCGGCCAGCGTGCGATGCAAAACCATCATGCCGTCGCCGGTGCCGCTCATGCCGCAGCCTTGGCCGTGGACGATCGGCACGAAGCCGTCGATCCCCGGATATTTCGGCAGCAGCTCGCGGTTGGCCTGGTCGGCGATGGCGTGGCAGACGGTGGCCGAGCAATTGACGCTGGCGACGATGCCGATGAAGTTGCGCGTCCCGGCGCGGCCATCGGCACGGCGATAGCCCATGAAAGTGCGGGCGCGGTCGGTTTCCGTCGCGTGCTCGGCCTCACTCGGCGGCACCACCGGCAGGCGGCCGGACTCGAAGACCAGATTGTGCGAATGCACATGTTCGCCGGGCGCGATGTCCTGCGTGGCGCGGCCGATCGCCTGGGCATACTTCACCACCGCCTCGCCGGCGGTGATCGGCTTGATCGCCACCTTGTGGCCGGGCTCGATCAGCGCGGCGGCGACGGCGCCGCCCGGCAGCACCGTGCCGATCTCGATGCGGCCGTTGGCGACCGCGACATTGTCGGCCGGGGAAAGAAGAATGCTGTTTGCGGCGTTCACGGGCAGTTTCCTAGGGGTTCCTGGGATGCGCTGGCGGATTGACATCAGCCTGTTAGCAGATAATGTCTTTTATCGTGAAAAAACATTTTTACGTCAATCGTTTTTTCGAAAGGCCGTGCGCCCGGTGGATGCATGGAGGATAGGGAGCGGCGCCTGACACGGAAAGCGATTCCGCTTTTCCTAGGCATGCGCTAGGAACATCTGTCATAGCGCGCTTCAAGCCGGCCACGGCAAGCGCCGGCGCGCAACGGGGCAGGGGATGTCGAAGAGCAACAACGTCTACAAGGACGCCTACAACCGCTGTTTGCGGCTGCTCGATGAAACGAAGAGCCTGCCGTCGGAGCCGGAGCTAGGCACGCTGCTCGGCGTCAGCCGCACGACGGTGCGCAGCATCCTGGCGCGCATGGAAGAAACCGGGCTGATCGCCTGGAACAAGCGCAGCAAGACGGTTCTGCGCGCGCCGCGGCCGGACGATTTCTTTCCCGAAGAAGAAACCGACACGCTGGCCGAGATCATCGAGCGCTCCTTCATGCGGAGGCTGCTCGCCGGCGGCGCGGAAGCCGGCATGCAGATTAACGAGCTTGAGCTGGCGCGCGAGATCGGCGTCGGCACCACCAGCGTGCGCGAGTTCCTGATCCGCTTTTCCCGCTTCGGCCTGATCGAGAAGCGGCGCAACAGCCACTGGGTGCTGAAGGGTTTTACGCGAGCCTTCGCGCTCGAACTGACCGAAATCCGCGAGATGTTCGAACTGCGCTCGGCGGCAGCGTTTGCCGCCTTGCCGGAAGAAAGCCCGGTCTGGGCCGATCTCTACCGGCTGGAGGACGAGCATCGTCTGCTGGCGCGCGAGATCGCCTCCCGCTTCAACGAGTTTTCCGAGCTGGACGAGCGCTTCCACCGGCTGATCCACCGCGCCTCGCACAACCGCTTCATCGTCGATTTCTATGACGTCATCGCCATGATCTTCCACTACCACTACCAGTGGAACAAGGCGCAGGAGCGCGAGCGCAACGAAGTCGCTGTCGCCGAGCATCTGGTTTATATCGCGGCGCTCAAATCGCGCGACCTCGGCAAGGTCGATGCCGCTTGCCGCAAGCATCTGAAGTCGGCGCGCAACACGCTCTTGACCTCCATCCCCGAGGCCGGCAGCCGCAACGTGCCTGATGCGCGCCGTGCCTGACCGGATCGATGCGACGCGCTTCTATGCATGTCGTTGTCCCAAAACCGCTGCACACTGTTGGGCGACATGCATTGGTCGCGCCGCGTTGCCGCAGCAATGATTTGACGATTTTCGCCCGGTCGGCCGCGTGCTAGGTATCTGCCGTTGCTGATCAAAGAGGCGGGTCCTTGAACATCCGGCGGAGACGATGGAGCATGCCGGCCGCGCTTGTCGCGGCCTATCTGCTGCTCATCCAGACGACGCTGGGCGCGTTCGCTTTCGCCACGGCGCAGGATGCTGCGCTGCTCGACGCCTTCGGCAACGTCATCTGCGCCCATGAGGGCGCTGCCCAGCCTTCCGGCGGCGATCCGCACCAGCAGCATATGCCGGTCTGCTGCATGCTCGGCTGCAGCATGACTTCCGCGGCTCATGCGCCGCCGCCCGATGCCGGCGCATTGGCGACGAGTCTCTCCTTCGAGGCCGTCGCCTTCGTGCTGCCGGCCTTCAGGCATCTCGATTTCGCCCGTGATCGCTCTCCATCGAACCCGCGTGCGCCACCGGCTTGAGCCAGCGCGGCCTCGCGGAACCTTTCGCGGGCGCACTCATCCAACGCTGAACTGATCGCGACCGGCCAACGGCGCGATACCGTATCCATGGAGCTATCATGTCTCAGTTTTTCCGTGCCGCCGCGCATGCGCGCGCGCCCGGCCATAGAAACACCCTCCTGCCCGAGCAACGCCTCGGTATCCTTGTCTTCGCTCTCGCCTTGCTGTTCGTCGGCGCCCAGTCGGCCTTCGCGCATGAATTCAAGGTCGGTGATCTCGAGATCGAACATCCCTGGTCGCGGGCAACGCCTGCCGGCGCCAAGGTGGCGGGCGGCTATTTCACCGTCACCAACAAAGGCAGCGCGCCGGACCGGCTGCTGTCGATTTCATCCGATGTGTCGGACAAGGCCGAACTGCATGAGATGGGCGTCAAGGACGGCGTTATGACCATGCGGCCGGTCAGCGGCGGCCTCGAAATCCCTGCCGGCGGCAAGGTCGCGCTGAAGCCCGGCGCCTATCATCTGATGTTCATGGGCCTGAAGCGCCAGCCCAAGCAAGGCGAGAAGTTCTCCGTCACGCTGACCTTCGAGAAGGCCGGTGCCGTTACCGTCGAGTTCGCCGTCGAAGGCATGGGCGAAACGGGTGGCATGGACGATCACGCCAATTGAGCCGACCAGCTTCCACAAATTTTGAGAATCAGAGGGACCATCGTGAACAAATATCTTTTGTCCGCCGGGGCGTTTTTCATCGGGACAAGTGCTGCCTTCGCCCACATCACGCTCGAAACCCAGGAAGCGCCCGTCGGTTCGACCTACAAGGCAGTCCTGCGCGTCCCGCATGGCTGCGAGGGCAAGGCGACGACCGCCGTGCGGGTGCAGATCCCGGAAGGGGTGATTTCGGTCAAGCCGATGCCCAAGCCTGGCTGGACGCTGCAGACCAAGAAGGGCAGGTACGAAAAATCCTACCAGCTCTATGGCGAGGCGGTGACGTCAGGCGTCAAGGAAGTCGACTGGAGCGGCGGCAGCTTGCCGGACGAGTTCCACGACGAGTTCGTCTTCCGCGGCACGCTGGCGGCGGACCTGCCGGCCGGCGAGACGCTGTATTTCCCGGTGGTGCAGGAATGCGAGGGGGCTGCCGAGCGCTGGATCGAGATTCCGGCGGCCGGGCAGGACGAGGACGCGCTGGAAAATCCGGCGCCCGGCCTCAAGCTGCTGCCGAAAAAATGATCCCTTTGGCGGCGCGCTTCATTCGACGGAGCGTGCCGCTATTTTTGTGTGATGGTGGCATGAGCGCGCTATCTTTCCCGTGGAAGACTGGCAGGTTCGACAAGCGCGTCGGTCGCCTTGCCGCTGGGCTTTTGGCTGTCCTTGTGCTGCTCGCGGTTCTCGGCCTGCCGGACCGGGCATTGGCCCACGCGGCGCTGATCAAAACGGATCCGGTTGACGGCGCGGTGCTGGCGCAAGGCCCGGGGCAATTCTCGCTGACCTTCAGCGAGCCGGTGTCGCCGCTCGTGCTCACCCTTGTGCGGCCCGACGGCACATCGGTTGCGCTGACTTCCTTTCGCCTGAGCGACCAGACCGTCGCCATCGACAATCCGCAGAAGTTGAAATCCGGCACGCATGTGCTGAGCTGGCGGGTGATTTCCACCGACGGTCATCCGGTCGGCGGCTCGGTGCTGTTTTCCATCGGCGCGCCGAGCACGCCGCCAGTGGCGGCCGAGCCGGTCGATTGGGATTTGCGCTCGGCGATCTGGCTCGGCAAGGTTTTTCTCTACATTGGCCTGTTCCTCGGCGTCGGCGGCGCCTTCGCGCTTGCCTGGCTGGCCGAGAGCGGGCGGTGCGGCCGGCGCTTCGTCATCGCCGCGCTGTTCTGCGGGCTGGTCGCCGCGCCGGTTTCGCTCGGCTTGCAGGGGCTGGACGCGCTCGGCGCGCCGCTCGCCGGGCTGGCGCAGCCAGTGGTCTGGCGCACGGCATTCGGCACCAGCTTCGGCTGGACGGTGCTGATCGGCCTGATGGCGCTGGGGCTCGCCCTGCTGTCGCTGGCCGGGCCGCGCATCGGCGCAAAACCGTTCGCCCTTGCTGGGCTGGCCGGCGTCGGTGCCGCACTTGCAGCCAGCGGCCATGCCAGTGCCGCCGAACCGCAATGGCTGACGCGGCCGATGGTGTTCCTGCATGGCATAGGTATCGCCTTCTGGGCCGGCGCGCTGGCGCCGCTCGGCCTTGCGGTGCGGCGGCAATCGGGAGAGGCCGGGCCGTTCCTGCGGCGATTTTCCCGCGCGATCCTGCCGGTCGTTGCCGTGCTCATCGCCGCCGGCATCGTGCTTGCCGTCATCCAGGTGCAGACGCCCGCGGCGCTGGTCAACACCGGCTATGGCCGGCTTTTGCTGGTCAAGCTGGTGTTGCTGCTCTTTCTCTTCACGCTCGCCACCGTCAACCGGTGGACGCTTACCGCGCCCGCCGAAGCCGGCGCGACCGAGGTGCAACGACGGCTGGTGCGCTCGATCGGCGCCGAAGTGCTGATCGTGCTCGCCATCTTCGCCGTCGCCGCCGGCTGGCGTTTCACGCCGCCGCCGCGCGCGCTGGCGATCGCCGCGGCGCAGCCGGCGTCGGTGCATATCCATACGCTGAAGGCGATGGCAGACCTCAGCATCACGCCCGGCCATGCCGGGCCGGTCATCGCCTCGATGGTGATCATGACCGGCGATTTCGGACCGCTCGACGCCAAGCAGGTGACGCTGGTGCTGTCGAAGCCCGATTCCGGCATCGAACCGATCAAGCGGCCGGCGACCAAGCCGGGCGACGGCAGTTGGCGTGTCGATGATCTCGTCATCCCCGTTCCCGGCCGGTGGACGGCGCGGCTCGACATCCTCGTCTCGGACTTCGAGATGGTGAAGATCGAAGCGCCGATCGATATCAGAGCGGAATAAGCGGTCTGGCGGACACAATTCGGCGAGGCGGTTGACGCCGCCGCGAAGGCCCGTCATTCATCACGGGAATAGGGGCGTCCCCCCCAAAATCGCGGCCTCAACAAAAGATCCGAAAGCAGGGAAGAAACGATGGAAAAAGCCGAAATCGGCCTGATCGGCCTTGGCACGATGGGCTCCAACCTGGCGCTCAACATCGCCGAGCACGGGCACCGCATCGCCGTCTTCAACCGTACCGCGGCGCGCACCGACGCCTTTGTCGAGAGCGCCGGCGCGCTGAAGGACATGGTGGTGCCCTGTTATAGTCTGGAGGAGCTGGCCGCCGCGATCCGGCCCCCGCGTCCGATCATCATCATGGTGCTGGCCGGCAAGCCGGTCGACGAACAGATCGCGGCACTGCGCGGCGTGCTGTCCGACAACGACATCGTCATCGATGCCGGCAACGCCAATTTCCGCGACACGATGCGGCGCTTCTCCGAGCTCCACGGCTCGGGCCTCACCTTCATCGGCATGGGGGTGTCCGGTGGCGAGGAGGGCGCACGGCACGGGCCATCGATCATGGTCGGCGGCACCGAAGAGAGCTGGAAGCGCGTCGAAAAGGTGCTGGTCGCAATTTCCGCCAAGTTCAAGGACGAACCCTGTGCCGCCTGGCTCGGCACCGATGGCGCCGGCCATTTCGTCAAGACCATCCACAACGGCATCGAATATGCCGACATGCAGATGATCGCCGAGATCTACGGCATCCTGCGCGACGGCCTCGGCATGGGGCCGAAGGAGATCGGCACCGTCTTCGCCGACTGGAACAAGGGCCGGCTCAACTCCTACCTGATCGAGATCACCGCCAAAGTGCTGGCCGCCGACGATCCGAAGACCGGCAAGCCGGTGGTCGACATCATCCTCGACCGCGCTGGCCAGAAAGGCACCGGCAAATGGTCGGTGATCGAGGCGCAGCAACTCGGCATTCCGGCCACAGCGATCGAGGCGGCGGTGGCGGCGCGCGTGCTGTCGTCGATCAAGGACGAGCGGCAGGCCGCGGAAAAAGCCTATGGCAACAGCGGCGTGACGAGGATTTCCGGTGACAAGGCCGCGCTGCTCAAGGATCTCGAACTGGCGCTGTTCGCCGGCAAGATCGCCGCCTATGCGCAAGGTTTCGCTGTCATGAGCGGCGCCTCGAAGGAATTCAACTGGAACCTGCCGATGCCGACCATCGCCAAGATATGGCGGGCCGGCTGCATCATCCGCTCGCAAATGCTGGATACGATGGCGGAGGCTTTCGGCTCCGGCGGCGCTTCCACCAACCTTTTGATGGCGCCGGCCTTCATCGCCATGATGCAGGAGGCGCATCCCTCACTGCGGCGCATTGTTGCGCGAGCATCCGAGGCCGGCGCGCCGGTGCCGGCGCTGTCTTCGGCGCTCGCCTATTTCGACAGCTACCGCCAGGGCCGCGGCACCTCGAACCTGATCCAGGCGCAGCGCGATTTCTTCGGCGCGCACGGCTTCGAGCGCATTGGCGAGCAGGGCGCTTTTCATGGCCCGTGGGGCAGCGGCGCTGCCGGTTAGCCGCGATAGGCCACGACGTCGCCAGGCAGACTCAGGCTTTGCAGCGAACCGGGGGCGGCGCCGCCGATCAAGCCGAGCACCGAGCGGGCGAGTTCGGAGCCGGCCAGCCGGAAGTTCTCGTTGACGACCAGCAATTCGCGCCGGAACAGATGCAACAGGTCGGACGACTGTTTCGACACGACATCGACGTCGCGGCCTAGCTTCAAGCCGGCGTCCTCGATGCCGGCGACGACGGCCAGCGTCGCGGCCGCGGCGCTGCTGACGAAGCCGTCCGGCCTGTCGTCGCGGCGCATCAGCTGCGCGGTGCGCATCCTGATCTGCTCGATCGAATGGTCGATCGAAACGGTGTTGAACGGCACCTCGCTGGCGCCGACCTCGCTCAGCGCATCGGCAAAACCGTTCACCGTGTGGCCGTGATAGGTCAGGCCGACGGGCGGCGTTAGAAGAGCGAGCCTGCGGCGGCCGATGCCGGCCAGATGACGCACTGCCTCGGCCGCGAAGGCATAATTGTCGAAGTCGTGGTAGGGGTGGATCAGCCCCATATCGGTGCGGCCATGCGTGGCGAAGGGGATGCCGCGCTCCAGCATGTAGCGGGCCCTGGGGTCGTTCGGTTGCGTGCGCGAAATGATGACGCCGTCTGCGGAGCCGGTTTCCACCAGATAGCGGATCGGGTCCAGCGGATCCTGTGAGCGCGAGTAGGGCGTGACGATCAGGTGGTAGGGCGTGTCGGCGATGACTTCCGAGACGCCGTAGATGATGTCCGAGACAAAACTCATGATCTCGCGCTCGGTGTTGAGCACGAGGCTGATGACATTGGTCTTGCCAGTTCTGAGGCGCACGCCGGCGCGGTTCGGCCGGTAGCCGATCTGCCTGGCGACGAGTTGGACACGGCGCCTGGTCTCGGCGCCGATCTCGGGCGCGTCCTTCAGCGCCCGCGATACGGTGGTGACGCCAAGCCCGGTCATGAAGGCTAGCGTCTTCAGCGTCGGGCGCTCGTGCGCCGACGCCTCGTCGTCCTTGTCTGTCTGATCCCTGTCCATTCGTCCCGCCCGTCAGGCGCATAGCAGTTGCCGGGCAGGCCGGCAATCGCCGGGGCCGCGATAGCGCGACTTCCACCTGGCGAAACCTCAATACACTGAAACGTTACAGATTGTCACGAGCGATACATGCGCGGCTGGGGCAGGCCGGCTTAGGTCTGCTGTGCTGCCGGGACAGAAAACCATTGGAAATCAGCGGAGAAGACCTTTCAGGCGAATTCTTTGCCAGCTTTCGTTGTTTTGCGGTGCAACTTTGCGTGCTGCGATGCACAATGGGGTGCTGGCGGAAGGATTTTGTTCGCAGCTCGAAAAATATCCGGACGGCTTTCGCGCGAGGGGTTGCGTACGTCACGCAATTGCCGTATCGAAAATCTGTAACGTTTCAGATTCTGGGAGGAACCGAAATGCAATATAAACTCTTGACTGCCGCGCTGGCGGCGACGGCGGCGCTGCAGCTCGCCGGTTCGGCGGCCGCGGCCGATCTAGAAGTGATTCACTGGTGGACGTCGAAGGGCGAGTCGGCGGCGGTCTCGCAGTTTGCAAAGGCCTTTGACAATGACGGCCACGGCGACAAGTGGGTGGACAGCGCGGTCGCACTCGGCGAAACCGCCCGCTCGACCGTCATGCAGCGCGTGCTCGGCGGCGATCCGCCCGGTGCGGCTCAGTTCAATCCCGGCCGGCAGTACGAGGAACTGATTTCGGGCGGCAAGCTGCTCGATCTCACGGACGTCGCGACCGCTGGCAAGTGGGATGAGGTCATTCGCCCGAAGGCAATCGGCAGCGCCTGCCTCGTCGACGGCCACTGGTGGTGCGTTCCGGTCAACATCCATTCGAACTACTGGGCCTGGTACTCCAAGCCGGTTTTCGAGAAAGCGGGCGTGCCGGAGCCGAAGAGCCTGGCCGATTTCATCGCGGCCGCGCCGAAGATCAAGGAGGCGGGCCTCATTCCCTTCGCCATCGGCGGCGACGGAAACGGCTGGCAGATCCAGTTGCTGTTCCAGGACATGGTCACCGAGGCTCTCGGCGTCGCCAAACGTGACGAGATGTACACCAAGAAGAGCGCCGAAATTGCCGGCGGCGCCGAGATGAAAGGCGTCTTCACGCAGTTGCGGACCCTGAAGCAGTTCACCGACAACGGCTATGCCAACCGCAACTGGAACGATACCACCAACCTGGTGATCACCGGCAAGGCCGGACTTCAGGTGATGGGCGACTGGGCTCGCGGCGAGTTCGCAGCCGCCGGCATGACCGGCGTCAAGGATTTCGGCTGCATGATCGGCCTGAACGAGGACAAGCCGGTGGTCAGCACCGACGGCGACATCATCGTCTTCTTCAAGCAGGACAATCCGGACGTCGAAGCAGCGCAGAAGCGTCTTGCGGCGCTCCTCATCAGCCCGGAGGTTCAGGTCGCCTTCAACAACGCCAAGGGTTCCATGCCCGTGCGTGGCGATGTCGACATGTCGACGGCCGACCCGTGCATGCAGAAGTCCCTGAAAGCGGTGGAAAACCCGTCCAACATCGTCACTGCCACGAACCGCTTCATCACCGAGAACACCAATCAGCAGATCAATGAGCTCGTCTCGCAATATTTCGCGGACGACTCCATGACCGCTGACGACGCCACTGCGAAGTTTTCTACCATCATCGGCAACTCCGACTAGAGCCTGTTCCATCCCGACAGAATCGGGATGGGGCTCTATCTCAGTGCTTGAGCATGATCTTTTCCGAAAACCGGTACCCACTTTTCGGGATCATGCTTTAGGAACCGATCAGTACCCAGAGGCGCCGCCCTTGCGGCGGCGCCTCGGTCGCGTCCCGGCCCGAGAGAAGAAACTGTTTCTCGGCGACGGGCTGACAATGGCAGGACGAGAAGTCGCGGCGGTTCGGAGCCCGGTCGTTCGGACAGCGCTGACTTTCACGTCGGCAGACTGCCCCAGAGTGTCGGTGGAAGCGGAGAAAGACGGACGATGCAGAAGAGTTGGAGGCGCAGATTTCACCTGCCCGCCGTCATCGGGACGATACCGATGATCCTCGTCGCCGTCGGCGTGTTCGTGATCGGCATCGGCTTCTCGGTGCTATGGTCCTTCACCAGTTCGAAGCTGTTCCCCACCTACGATTTCGTCGGCCTGGCGCAGTATAGGCGCCTTTGGGCCGATAGCCGCTGGCTCGTCTCGGTCAACAACATCTGGTTCTTCGGCCTGATGTCCATCACCTGCAACATGGTGTTCGGCTACCTGCTCGCCGTTTTCATGGACCAGCGCATCCGCCAGGAAGACCTGTTCCGCTCGATCTTCCTCTATCCTTTCGCCATGTCGCTGATCGTCACCGGTCTCGTGTGGCAATGGGTGCTCGACCCCAATCTCGGCTTGCAGGCGGCGCTCCGCAATTTGGGCTGGTCGAGCTTCAGCTTCGCCCCGCTGGTCGATGCCGAGACGGCGCTCTACGCGCTGGTCGTGGCGGGCATCTGGCAAGGCTCGGGCGTGACGATGGCGATCCTGCTTGCCGGCCTGCGCGGCGTTGACGAGGAGATCTGGAAAGCGGCGAGGGTCGACGGCATCCCGACGTGGAGAACGCACATGTCCATCGTGGCGCCAATGATAAAGGGTGCCTTCGCCACCGCCTTCGTTCTCCAGTGCGTAGGCGTGGTGCGCGTCTACGACCTGGTTATCGCCATGACCGGCGGCGGTCCCGGCATCGCCACGTCGATGCCGGCAGTCTACGTCATCCAGCTCATCACAGTCCGCCAGAACGTCGGCCAGGGCATGGCCGCGGCAACGATGATGCTGCTGCCGGTCCTGGTCGTGCTGGCGCTCAGCGGCATTCTGCTGTGGCGGCGAAATCGGGAAGCGAGCGCATGACCGCCGGCCAGATCACCGCAATTCAGCCAGTCCAGGAAGCGCCGGATCAGGCCGGCGCGGGCCCCTTCGGGCCGAAACCGCGTCGGATGTCGGCCGGCCGCATCGGCCTCTATGCTTTCCTGGTCGTCGCGGCTCTCTTCTTCCTCATCCCGGTCTACATCATGATCGTCACATCGCTGAAGGGTATGCCGGAGATCCGGCTGGGACATCTTTTCAACCTTCCAGGCGAGCCGACCTTTCAACCCTGGGCCGACGCCTGGCTCCATGCCTGCACCGGTCGCGACTGCAACGGCCTCAGTCCAGGTTTTTACAATTCAGTGAAGATCACCCTGCCCAGCGTGGTCATCTCGATCATCTGCGCGTCGATCAACGGTTATGCGCTGACCTTCTGGCCATACAAGGGGGCGAACCTGCTCTTCGGGTTGCTCGTGTTTGGTGCCTTCGTGCCCTACCAGGTGGTGATCTATCCATTGATCATCGGACTGAGCTCGGTCGGCCTGTTCGCGTCCCTGCCCGGCATCATCATCGTTCACACGATCTTCGGAATGCCCATCCTGACGCTGCTGTTCCGCAATTTCTATGCGGCAATACCGGTCGAGCTGTTCAAGGCGGCGCGTGTCGACGGCGCGGGTTTCTGGCGCATCTTTTTCCACATCATGCTGCCGATGTCGCTGCCGATCACGGTCGTCGCCGTCATCCTGCAGGTTACCGGCATCTGGAACGACTTCCTGTTCGGCATCGTGTTTGCAGGGCGGCCCAACTGGCCGATGACGGTGCAGCTCAACAACATCGTCAACACCACGACAGGCGTGCGGGAGTACAATGTCAACATGGCGGCCACCATTCTGACGGCTGCGGTGCCCCTGATTATCTACTTCGTCTCCGGAAGATGGTTCGTGCGCGGCATCGCCGCCGGCGCGGTGAAAGGCTAGTGGATATGGCGCAGAACGGTACCAGCGTTTCGATCCAGGACCTGTCGCTGAGTTTCGGCGCCATCTCGGTGCTGCACACGCTCAATCTCGATGTTGCCGAGGGCGAGTTCATCGTGCTGCTCGGGCCGTCGGGCTGCGGCAAGTCGACCTTGCTCAACTGCATCGCCGGCTTGCTCGACATTTCCGAAGGCCGCATCTTCATCAAGGGCAAGAACGTCACCTGGGAGGAGCCCAAGGACCGCGGCATCGGCATGGTGTTCCAATCCTATGCGCTCTATCCGCAAATGACGGTGGAGCGGAATCTGTCCTTTGGCCTGCGCGTCGCCGGTCTGCCCAAGGAGGAGATCGACAAGCGCATCGCGCGCGCCGCCGAGATCCTGCAGATCGAGCCGCTTTTGCAGCGCAAGCCGTCGGCGCTCTCGGGCGGCCAGCGCCAGCGCGTGGCGATCGGGCGGGCGCTGGTGCGTGACGTCGACGTCTTCCTGTTCGACGAGCCGCTTTCCAACCTCGACGCCAAGTTGCGAGCGGAACTGCGCGTCGAAATCAAGCTGCTGCATCGCAAGCTGCAGAACACCATGATCTACGTCACCCACGACCAGATCGAGGCGATGACGCTGGCCGACCGCATCGCGGTGATGAAGGGCGGCGTCATCCAGCAGCTCGACGCGCCGCAGACTATCTACAACCGCCCGGTCAATCGCTTCGTCGCCGGCTTTCTCGGCTCGCCGGCGATGAACTTCATCGATGGCAGGTTGGAGAAGGTGGGCAGCGACTGGCAGTTCGCCTTCGAGGACGTGCGCATCCCGCTCGCGACCTACGCCTTCGAGAAGGAACCGACGCCGGGGCCGGCCGTGTTCGGCATGCGCCCCGAGCATGTCGCCTTCAACAGCGGCGCAGGCTGGCCGTTCACGGCGACGGCAAATGTCGAGGTCGTCGAGCCGATGGGCTCCGATACGCTGGTCTGGCTGAAGCTTGGCAAGCAGAACTTCACCGTCAGGGTGACCTCGGAGCGCACGCCGAACAATGCGGACACGGTCAGCATCGGTTTCGATCCGATGCGGGCCTCGCTCTTCGACGCTCAAACCGGCAACCGCCTTTAACTTCTCCCAAGATCCATCCCCCCCCAAGAGAAAACGGACAGAGACGATGAACTGGTCATTCCAACTTTACAGCGCCCGCAATTTCCAGCCCTGGGAGGGCGTGCTCAAGACGCTCGGCGAACTCGGCTACAAGGAAGTCGAAGGGTTCGGCGGCGTCTATGACAATCCCAAGGCCTTCCGCGCCGAACTCGACAAGAACGGGCTTTCGATGCCGACCGGGCATTTTTCGATCGACGCGCTGGAGAACGATTTCGACGGCGTGCGCAGAACAGCCGACGCGCTCGGCATCACGCTCGTCATCTGCCCCTATCTGCTCGCCGAGCAGAGGCCGGCCGATGCCGCCGGCTGGCGCGGCTTCGGCGAGCGGCTGGCCAAGGTCGGCGAGACGGCGCAAAAGGCCGGCTACGGCTTTGCCTGGCATAATCATGATTTCGAATTCAAGACGCTTGTCGACGGCTCGGTGCCGCAGGACCATATCCTGTCCTCGGCGCCCGACATCGGCTGGGAGATGGACGTCGCCTGGGTAGTGCGCGGCGGCGTCGATCCGCTGCCCTGGATCGAAAAGCACGGCAAGCGCATCAGCGCAGTCCATGTCAAGGACATGGCCAAGCCAGGCGAGGGGCTGGACGAGGACGGCTGGTCGGATGTCGGCCACGGCACCATCGACTGGGCCGGGCTGATCAAGGCCTTGCGCGCCAAGAGCGTCGCCAAGTACTACGTCATGGAACAGGACAACCCCAACGACATCGAACGCTTCGCCCGCCGCTCGCTCGCATCCGTCAAGGCTTACTAGGAACAATCATCATGGCAAAGAAACTGGGTATCGGCGTCATCGGCTGCGGCAACATCTCGAAGGCGTATTTCTCGCTGGCGCCGCTGTTTCGCGGCATCGAGATGCGTACTTGCGCCGACATCAACATGGACGCTGCGAAGGCGCGGGCGAAGGAATTCAAGCTGCGCGCCGGGACCGTCGAAGATCTGCTCAAGGCCGACGACATCGACATCATCGTCAACCTCACCATTCCGGCGGTGCACTACGAGGTGTCGAAGCAGATCCTCGACGCGGGCAAGCACGTCTATTCGGAAAAGCCGTTCGTGCTGTCGATCAAGGAAGGGCTCGACCTGAAGAGCCGGGCGGAGAAAAAGGGGCTGCGCATCGGCTCGGCACCCGACACCTTCCTCGGCGGCGCGCACCAGCTTGTGCGCGAGCTGATCGATAACGGCACACTCGGCAAGATCACCAGCGGCACCTGCCATGTGATGGGCCACGGCATGGAGCACTGGCATCCCAATCCGGACTTCTTCTTTCAGCCGGGCGCCGGTCCGGTGCTCGATATCGGACCCTACTACATCACCAATCTGATCCAGCTGATCGGGCCGGTGAAGCAGGTGGCGGCGTTCGCTTCGATCCCGGCGACGGAGCGGACGATTTCGTCGAAGCCGCGCGCGGGCGAAAAAATCCCGGTCAACACGCCGACGACCATCCACGGCCTGCTGGAGTTCGAGAACGGCGCCGTCATCACGCTCAACACCAGCTGGGACGTCTGGAGCCATGGCCACGCGCCGATGGAACTCTATGGCGAGGCGGGCACGGTGTTCGTGCCGGATCCGAACTTCTTCGGCGGCGACGTGCGTCTCACCGAAGCGGCCAAGCCGGTCAAGAAACTGCCGAAATGGAAGCATCCGTTCGGCGTTCCCAATGAAATGCACGGACAAGGCATGATGGCCAACTATCGCACCGCCGGCCTTGCCGACATGGCGATCGCAATTGCCGAAGGTCGACCGCACCGCTGCTCGATGGAGCTGGCGCTGCATGCCGTCGACGTGATGACCGGCATATTGCGCTCCGGCGAGACCGGCAAGTTCGTCGCCATGCAGACGACCTGCGAGCGGCCGGCGGCTCTCGGCGTCAAGGAGGCGAAGGAACTGATGGCCAAGAAAAAGTAGGCTGCAGCGATTATCGATAATTTTGACTTTGCCCCTCTCCCCCTTCTCCCGGGGAGAGGGTAAAGGGTGGGGTGCGGGGCCCTGCTCATCGCGCATGCGATGGCCGTGCCCGGTCTGTTTCAGATATCGAGGATATTCCCCATGCCCTATGTCGCCGCCGAAAACCGCTATGAGAAAATGATCTACAACCGCTGTGGGCGGTCCGGCCTGAAGCTGCCGGTCATCTCGCTCGGGCTGTGGCACAATTTCGGTAACGACACGCCGCACAAGACCAAGCAGGCCATCGTGCGCAAGGCATTCGACCTCGGCATCACGCATTTCGACCTCGCCAACAATTACGGTCCGCCTCCCGGCTCGGCGGAGACCGCCTTCGGCGAAATCTTGTGCACCGACTTTGCCGCCTATCGCGACGAGATGATCATCTCGACCAAGGCCGGCTACGAGATGTGGGCAGGTCCCTACGGCGAATGGGGTGGCCGCAAATATGTGCTGGCCAGCCTCGACCAGAGCCTGAAGCGGATGGGGCTCGACTATGTCGATATCTTCTATTCGCATCGTTTCGACCCCGATACGCCGCTGGAGGAGACGATGGGCGCGCTCGACCATGCGGTGCGCTCGGGCAAGGCGCTCTACGCCGGCATCTCGTCCTACAATTCGCAGCGCACGCGCGAGGCGGCGGACATATTGAAGCAGCTCGGCACGCCCTGCGTCATCCACCAGCCGAGCTATTCGATGCTCAACCGCTGGGTCGAGGAGGACGGGCTGCTCGACACGCTGGAAGGGCTCGGCGTCGGCTCGATCGTGTTCTCGCCGCTGGCGCAAGGCATGCTGACCGACAAATATCTCGGTGGCATCCCTGACGGCAGCCGCGCTGCCCAGGGCAAGTCGCTGCGGCCCGCCTTCATCAACGACAAGTCCATCGACAACATCAAGGCGCTGAACGCGATTGCCGGCCGTCGCGGCCAGACGCTGGCGCAGATGGCGCTGGCCTGGGTGCTGCGCAAGGGCCGGGTGACCTCGGCGCTGATCGGCGCCAGCCGGCCGGAACAGGTCGAGGATTGCGTCGGGGCTCTGAAGGCGCTCGACTTCAGCGATGCCGAACTCGCGGAAATCGATACCTACGCGCGCGAGGCCGACATCAATCTGTGGGCGGCCTCGGCCGAGCGCAAGGGCCCGCCAAGGAAGTAGCAAGCGCCGGAATACAAAGCCGGCAAAATATAAAAACGGCGGGAACATTCCCGCCGTCTTCATATGCGCTTGTTCTCAGGGCTTCTTCGCCGTGCCGGCACCAGATGGAGATGACGGAAACAGTGGCAAAAAGGCCGGTTCGTCGCTATCTCAGTGGAATTGAGACCGCCCGCATGCGGAAATGACGTGCGAGCGGCAGGGAATGATTGGAAGCAGGACCATGGCGGCAAGGGATGTGCTGACGAAGAACCAGCTGTGCGTGCTCGAAAAACTCGAAGCCGCCAGCGGGCCGCTCAGCGCCTATACGCTGCTCGACCAGCTTCGCGAGCGCGGTTTTCGCGCGCCGCTTCAGGTCTACCGGGCGCTCGACACGCTGGTGAAGTCCGGTTTCGTGCATAGGCTGGAAAGCCTCAACTCCTTCGTCGCCTGCGCCGAGCCGCACGACCACAGCCATTCGATGACCGCCTTCGCCATCTGCGACACCTGCGGTCAGGTGACGGAAATGTCCGACCACGATGTCGATCATAGGCTCGACGAATGGGTGCGTTCGACCGGCTTCGCCGCCAAGAAGGCGGTGATCGAATTTCGCGGGACGTGTGCGAAGTGCCTGGCTGAGGCCGCTTAAGGTGTATTGATATTCAGGTGATGCCGGCCTGCAAATGGCGGCTTCCTGCGCTTCCGGTTCTCACGTACTTCAAGTACGCTCCGCTCCGGTTCTCGGAAATCACCTTGTTTGGTCGCTTCGCGCCCGTCTTCGACTCCGGCTCGGCCTGACCTGAATCTCAACACACCTTGGCTTCGGCGCTTTAATGCGCCTCGTCCCAGTTGTTGGCGGCCCGCGCATCGACATGCAGCGGCACCGACATCGAGACCGCCGGCATCGGCGCGTTCTCCATCACGCGGCGCACGACCGGGATCGTCGCCTCGACTTCCGCCTCCACCGTCTCGAAGATCAACTCGTCATGCACCTGCAGCAGCATGCGGGCGGAAAGCCCTGCCTTCTCCAGCGCCTCGTCCATATGCACCATGGCGCGGCGGATGATATCGGCGGCGGTGCCCTGCAACCTGGCATTGATCGAGGCGCGCTCGTTGAAGGCGCGGATCGAAGGATTCGACGATCGTATCTCCGGGTAATGGATGCGGCGGCCGAAGATGGTTTCGACGAAGCCATGTTCGCGGGCATAGGCCTTGGTCGCATCGATATAGTCGCGGATGCCGGGGAAGCGCTCGAAATACTTCTTGATGTAGGCGCCGGCTTCCTCGCGCGGGATCGACAGCTGGTTGGCCAAACCAAAGGCCGAAATGCCGTAGATGATGCCGAAATTGATCGCCTTGGCGCGGCGCCGCACTTCCGAAGGCATGCCTTCGACCGGCACGTTGAACATTTCCGAGGCGGTGATGGCGTGGATGTCGGCGCCGTCGGCGAAGGCCTGCGTCAGTTGCGGGATCTCGGCGACATGGGCAAGCACGCGCAATTCGATCTGGCTGTAGTCGGCCGAAACCAGCTTGTGGCCCTTGTCGGCGATGAAGGCGGTCCTGATCTTGCGCCCCTCGGCGGTGCGCACCGGGATGTTCTGCAGATTGGGGTCGGAGGACGACAGCCGGCCCGTCGTCGTCGCGGCGAGCGCATAGGAGGTGTGCACGCGCCTGGTGTCGGGATGGATGAAGCCGGGCAGCGCGTCGGTATAGGTCGATTTCAGCTTGGTGAGCTGGCGCCAGTCGACGATCTTGCGCGGCAATTCGTGGCCTTCGGCGGCGAGGTCTTCCAGCAGCTGCGCCGAAGTCGACCATTGGCCGGTCTTGGTCTTTGAGCCGCCCGGTAGGCCCATGCGGCCGAACAATATGTCGCCCAATTGCTTCGGCGAACCGATGTTGATGCGCTCGCCGACGAGGCCGTAGATTTCTTCCTCCAGCCGTGCCGCACCCTGCGCCAGTTCACCGGAGAGCCGCGACAGGATCTGGCGGTCGACCGAGATGCCGCGCTGTTCCATCCTGGCCAGCACCGGCACCAGCGGCCGCTCCAGCCGTTCATAGACCGAAACCAGCCCCTTGGCGGCGAGCCGAGGCTTCAGCACCTGCCACAGCCTCAATGCCACATCGGCGTGCCCGGCGGCGTAGGCGGTCGCCCTGTCGATGTCGACCTGCTCGAAACCGACCGAGCTTCTTCCGGAGCCTGCGAGATCCTTGAGAGGGGTCGTTGAGTGGCCGAGCCATTTGTCGGAAAGAGCCGACAAGGTGTGGTGGCCGGTGCCGGCGTCGAGTACGTAGGAGATCAGCATGGTGTCGTCGAAGGGCGCGACGTCGACGCCATGGCGGCTCATGACGACGATATCGTATTTCACGTCTTGGACGATCTTGAGGACCGATCTGTCCTCCAGCAGGGGTTTTAGCAGCGCCAGCGCCTCGCGGATGGGTACCTGGTTCTCCAGCATTCCGCCGCCGAGCAGGTCGCCGGCGCCGCTCTTGTGGGCGAGCGGCACATAGGCGGCGCGACCGGGCGCAATCGCCATCGAAAAACCGATGAGGTCGGCCAGCATCGGGTCGGACGACGTGGTCTCGGTGTCGAAGGCAACGACGCCGGTCTCTCTCGCCTCAGCCAGCCAGGCCTTCAGCGTCGCGATATCGCGGACCGCGACATAGGCGCCGGCGTTGATCCTGGCGGCGGAAGCCGCTTCGAGGCGAAGGGCGGCGAGCAGGGAAGGGGTATCGCCTGCCTTGGCCGCCTCCGCCTTGCCTGCAGCCGGCGCTGCTCCGGCTTCGTTCGTCCCCGCGCCCGCCGCGCTTGGGGCTGCTGCCGGTGCGCCGGCGCCGACATCGGGACCATGCGCGGTGTCAGCGCGTTCGACCGTGACGGCAACGGCCTGGACATCGCCGGCCTCGGTGCCGGTCGCTTCCGCCACACGGCGGGTCAGCGAGGTGAATTCCATCGTCTTGAGGAAGCCGATCAGCTTCGGTCCGTCCGGCGCATGCAGCACGAAATCGTCGAGCCCCTCGGCCACCGGCACGTCGTTCTTCAACGTCACCAGCTGGCGCGAAATGCGAGCCTTGTCGGCATTGGCGATGATCGATTCCCGCCTTTTGTCCTGCTTGATCTCGCCGGCGCGCTCGAGCAGCCCGTCGAGGTCGCCGAACTGTTCCAGCAATTGCGCGGCCGTCTTCGGCCCGATGCCCGGCACGCCCGGCACGTTGTCGACGGAGTCGCCGGTCAGCGCCTGCAGATCGATCATCTTTTCCGGCGGCACGCCCCATTTCTCGACCACCTCGGGAATGCCGATCTGGCGGTCCTTCATCGGGTCGTACATGCCGACCGTGTCGCCAACCAGCTGCATCAGATCCTTGTCGGAGGAGATGATCGTGGTGTCGCCGCCGGCCTCACAGGCAAGCTTGCAATAGGTGGCGATGAGGTCGTCGGCCTCAAAACCTTCCATCTCGATGCAAGGCAGGTTGAAGGCCTTGGTCGCCTGGCGGATGAGGCCGAATTGCGGGATCAAGTCTTCGGGCGGGGCCGAGCGGTTGGCCTTGTATTCGGGGTAGAGCTCATTGCGGAAGGTTTTTGACGAATAGTCGAAGATGACGGCGAAATGCGTCGGCACCACACCGACATCGGTGTTGCGGGCGTCCTGCATCAGCTTCCACAGCATGTTGCAGAAACCGGAAACGGCGCCGACCGGCAGACCGTCCGATTTGCGGGTCAGCGGCGGCAGCGCGTGATAGGCGCGAAAAATGTAGCCGGAGCCGTCGATAAGGAAGAGATGATCGCCTTTTTTCATGCCGGCAGGGATAGCGCGGCGCGGCTGCGCGGTCCATGCCAAAGGCGGCTTCTGTCAACGGTTCCGGCAATACCCTGACAGAACCCGGCGCTGATGGGCCGGGCGCTCACAAGTATGTTACAAAAGTGTAATTTTGGTGCCCTTGAATCGCCACGTTCAAGGACCCAAATACACGTCATCGGCAGTTTTCGCCGAAGTCCGGAGCAAGGCCCGTCCCCCGCCTATCCCGGACACCTGCGGCAGCCTATCCCCCCTCTCCGGGCTGCCGCAACGTTTCGAGTAAAAGGCCGCCGTGGTTCCCCCTCCACCACGGCGGCTCTTTTTTGCCTTCCGGCTTTTGCCGTTCATCTTGACATTTCCAACAGCAAAGGCGCTGGTCCAACGTTCCCGGCTTTTCGTTTTCGGCTCGTCGCTTTAGGGTCGGCGCAAAATCGAAAGGCCAATGAATGTCCAGAGTTTCTCCCGTCCTCGATCGTCTCGACAGCAATCTCGACCAGAGCCTGGAGCGGCTGTTCGGCCTGCTCAGCATCAAGTCGATCTCCACCGACCCAAGCTACGCCGCCGACTGCCGTAAAGCGGCGGAATGGCTGGTGGCCGAGCTCAAGCTGATCGGTTTCGACGCCAGCGTGCGCGACACGCCTGGACATCCGATGGTGGTGGCGCATCATGAAGGACCGGCAGGGGCGCCGCATGTGCTGTTCTACGGCCATTACGATGTGCAGCCGGTCGATCCGATCGAACTCTGGGAAAACGACCCGTTCGCGCCGGCGGTGAAGGAGATTGCGCCCGGCCACAAGGTGATCACCGGCCGCGGCTCGGCCGACGACAAGGGTCAATTGATGACCTTCGTCGAGGCCTGCCGCGCCTGGAAGCAGGTGCATGGCAGCCTGCCTTGCAGCATCACCATCCTGTTCGAAGGCGAGGAGGAATCCGGCTCGCCGTCGCTGAAGCCGTTCCTCGACGCCAACAGGGCCGAACTCAAGACCGACTTCGCGCTGGTTTGCGATACCAGCATGTGGGACCGCGAGACGCCGTCGATCTGCGTTTCGCTGCGCGGCATGGTCGGCGAGGAGATCACGGTCAAGGCGGCCAGTCGCGATCTGCATTCCGGGCTTTATGGCGGCCCTGCAGCCAACCCGATCCGCATCCTGGCGAAAATCCTGGCCGACATCCATGACAAGGACGGCCGCGTGACCATTCCCAGCTTCTATGACGGGGTCGAGGAGACGCCCTCGCAAATCCTGAAATCATGGGAGACGCTCGGCGAGACCGCCGAGACATTCCTCGGCCCCGTCGGACTTTCCATCCCAGCCGGCGAAAAGGGCCGTTCGGTGCTCGAGTTGACCTGGGCGCGGCCGACCGCCGAGTTCAACGGCATCATTGGTGGTTATACGGGAAAAGGCTTCAAGACGGTGATCGCCGCTGAAGCCTCGGCGAAAGTGTCGTTCCGTCTGGTCCACAAGCAGGACCCGAAGAAGATCCGCGCCGCTTTCCAGGCTTTCGTCAAGGAACGCATTCCGGCCGATTGCTCGGTCGAGTTCCACCCGCATGGCGGCTCGCCGGCGATCCAGCTCTCCTACGACTCGCCGTTCCTGGCCAAGGCCAAGGACGCGCTGTCCGACGAATGGGCGAAACAGGCGGTGACGACGGGCGGCGGTGGTTCGATCCCGGTGGTCGGCGATTTCCAGACCTATCTCGGCATCGAATCGCTGCTGGTCGGCTTCGGCCTCGACGACGACCGCATCCATTCGCCCAACGAGAAATACGAGCTCACTTCCTTCCATAAAGGCCAGCGCTCCTGGGCCCGCATTCTCGACGCGCTGACGCGCTGACGCGGGAATCACGAATGGCGTGAATTCAACTTTCTATTGATTTTTCTGCCGATCGCGGCGACGAGGGATCACGCCGCGACCGGAGAAGACGATGAGCGATATCCGCTTCCACAAAAATGACCTGCCCGACCTTTCGCACTACAATGTCGGGGCGGTGGCCATCGACACCGAGACGCTGGGGCTGAACCCGCATCGCGACCGGCTCTGCGTGGTGCAGATTTCGCCCGGCGACGGCTCGGCCGACGTCATCCAGATCGCGCCCGGCCAGAAGAAAGCGCCGAACCTCGTCAGCCTGCTCAGGAACAGGGGCATCACCAAGCTGTTCCATTTCGGCCGCTTCGATCTCGCCGTGCTCTACAATGCCTTCGGCGTCATGCCGGAGCCGGTGTTCTGCACCAAGATCGCCTCGCGGCTGACCCGCACCTATACCGACCGGCATGGGCTGAAGGACATCTGCAACGAGCTGCTCGGCATCGGCCTGTCGAAGGCGCAGCAATCGTCGGACTGGGCAGCCGAGACGCTGTCGCCGGAACAGCTCGAATATGCCGCCTCCGACGTGCTCTACCTGCACCAGCTGCGCGAGGTGCTGGCTGCCCGGCTGGCGCGCGAGAACAGGACGAGGGAGGCCGATGCCTGCTTCCGCTTCCTGCCGACGCGTGCCAAGCTCGACCTGATGGGCTGGGCGGAAGAGGACATCTTCGCCCATAGCTGATGGCTCCGGAACCAGGGCGCCGCTGGCCGCGTTCCGTCGGCTCAAGGAGGCATGACCTCGAAGAGGGAAGACATGGCAGACCGCAAGCCTATATCGACCGCGCCGACGGACGGTTCCAGGGTTACCGTCTACTGGAAAGACGCCAACAGCGTGATCAACGAATCCATCGCGCAGTACCGCGACGGTGCCTGGTGGACCTATATCGACAGCGATACGCAAAAGCGGGTCGAACCGACGAGCTGGCGGCCCACCTCTGAGGAGAGTGACGACGACTGACCCCGCTGGCGGGGCCGGCTGCTTTCGCATAGCCTGAAGTCGTTGATATCGAGGCCGATTCGGGGCTTTCGCTCCGCCGTCGCCCTTTGCTCGGAGGAACTAATGGGTATCGAAAGCCTAATCATCTTCATCATCATCGGCGCCTTCGCCGGCTGGCTGGCCGGCCTCGTCGTCTCAGGCTTCGGCTTCGGCCTGGTCGGCAACATCATCGTCGGCATTATCGGCGCCTTCATCGCCGGCTGGCTTTTCCCCAGGCTCGGCTTTGCCATTGGCGGCGGCATCCTCGCCGCCATCATCAATGCCACGATCGGCGCCATCATCCTGTTGCTGGTGGTCAAGGTCTTGAAACGAGCCTGACGCACGACAGCAAAAGGGCGCGCCATGAAACAGAACATGCTCTATTTGATCATCGGCGCGCTCGTCGTGGTCGTCATCGCCCTTGGCATCTATGTCTATCGCGAGCAGACCAAGCCGAAGGGCGTGGAGCTGAAGATCGACGACAAGGGCATTTCGATCCAGCAGAATTGATTCACGCCGGATTGCCGTGATCGGGCTGACCGGCTTGACCGGACAACCGCGGATCAGGCCTTGTCATCGCGTCTCAAGCCAAGGCGGCAGCGGGCATCTTCCATTCCTTCCTCTCTTCAGGTCAGGCCTCAGGTGATACCCCGGATCGACTTCAGGGCCAGCGATGCTGTCCGAGCCGTGCTTTCGGCAATCGGGCGCACGGAAGATGTGCGCTTTTCGCCCGACAACCGGCTCTTGGCAATCGCCGGCTTTGGGCGAAAGCGCTGCCTGATCCTGCGGATCGAGGTCGAGCCAGCCTCCGATGGCCCCGAGGTCACGATCCATGATTACATGGAACTGACATCCGACTGCATCGGCGAGGTTCATGGCCTCGATTTCATCGACGGCCGGACCCTGGCTGTCGCCAATCGCGACGGGCTGGTTGGGATATTTTCGCTGCCGGCGGGAGAGCCTGCCGGCAGAAGCCTTGAAATCTCGCCGCGTCGCCAGATCAAGAGCGGGCTGTTCTGCAAGCTGAGGACGCCCGGTTCGATCGCAGTCAGGCGGGAGTCACCCAGCCGGACCAGCCTGCTGGTCTGCAACAACTATACGCACCGGGTCACCCGTCATGTCGTCGACCGGCGGCTGGGATATCGTGCGCTGAGGAACCAGGTGCTGCTGAAACGGGGCCTCGATATTCCCGACGGCATCGCGCTCAGCCATGACGGCCAGTGGGTCGCCATCAGCAGCCATGGCACCCAGGATGTGAAAGTCTACAGCCTGCCGGGACCGCTCGGACCCGACACCGAGCCGGCCGGGATTCTCGAGAACGCCAACTACCCGCACGGCCTGCGCTTCACCGCTGACGACCGGCATGTTCTTGTCGCCGACGCCGGCAGTCCAAGGCTGCACGTCTATGACAGCGAGGGCGGCTGGAGCGGACGCCGCACACCGTCGCGCTCGCTTGTCGTCCTCGACGACGAGACCTTCCTGCGCGGCAGGAACAGCGACGAGGAAGGCGGTCCGAAGGGCCTCGACATCGACCGCTCGAACAATGTCGTTGCGTTGACTTGCGAAGAGCAGACGCTGGCGTTTTATTCGCTGGCGTCGATCATCGGGCGGGCAGCGCAGCGGCTCGAAGCGGACATTACGCGCCTCTAAGGGTAGTATTTGAAATGATTGGGACAGGTGCCGCCCCGACAAGCTGAACATCAGCAACGCCAACTTTCGGTTGGTCATGAGGGGTTGAGCCTGGCGCCGAGTTCGACGCCCACCGAACTGTCTCTCGGACGCGAGCAACCACGACATCAAGAGGTATATCCTCGGTTTTCCTCGACCCGAACTCGCGCGCTTCCACTACCCAATGATACGGGGTGAGCGGGCGCCAGAGGCGGGCTTTCGACGGGCCTGCCAATGTAAGCAGTGCACCTTGCCGAGTGGCCACCAGATGTCCAAGCCCGCTCTCCGCGGCAACAATGCAGATCGCACGATCGGCGAGGGCGTGGAACAGCCAAGGAAGCAACGCCGAATCCTGGACCGAACCGACATCGACAATCTTCGACACGCCGTCCTTTTCAATCCAGTTGCGCTGCTCGGTTTCTTGAGGCCCGAGCAGGAAAACAGGAAGGATGCCATCGCTGGCAATGTGTTTGGCGAGGTCCGTCCATTTCTGCCGATGCCAGAACTTGTTCATAGTCGGGCCGGGAGACAGGCCTATGAAGCGCTCGCCCGATGGAATGAGACGCAAAGCCTCGTCGCGTGCCTTTTCGAACACGGGCAATTTGGCGTCGAAAGGCAAAAGGCGGCCAATGGCCAGTTCGACCATTCGATGCCATCGCAGGGCGTTGGTAGGGGGGCGGGGCTCGAAAAAGCCGGCAATATTGCGCCGCAGAGCGAAGCCTACCGAATTGGCCATGTAGCGCGCAGGCAGTCCTGCCGCTGCAACATAGCTCCGGGGTGTTTCCTTGCTTGAGCGAAGATCCAACACGAGGTCCACCGTGCCAAGTCGGCGCATCAGCGCACGCATCTGGGAAATGCTGGACAGGCGCTGATCGACTAGAATTTCATCGATAAGCTCGGGTTGAACGGGGGCCAATGTTGTGCGCCATACCGTGTCCAAATCCGATGCGCAGACGATCCAATGAGCGGGCAAAGCCAGCCTCAGCGCGCGGTAAACTGGAACCCGCAAAATCGCGTCCCCAAGCTTTTCATTGCGCGTCAGCACCAGGACTACTGGCTTTTCTGAAATCTTCATGTTCGCAGCGCCAAGCCCCCGAAAATCTTCGCGCTAATGCAAGATGATGCCGAAGGCAAGCAGTGACCGAGCCACAGGCCAGGTATGCGGCGAATACTTTTTCCCTCGCGAGTTCACATTGCGCGGCCAAGGGAACCCCAGGAATAACATCGATCAGGATTTGACCGCGCCGCGCAAACCAGGACGAAAGGCTTATGTCGGCATGAAAGAACCTGTTTCGCGCGGGAAAGCATCGGTAACGGCGGCGACAACGGGCAGTAGCGGGTTTCGAAATTTCCAAGGCAATTCAACAGGCTGCGAATCCGCCGCTTTAACGCGCCTTTAAACCGCCGCATCTACTCTGCAACCGGAGCGCCATAGGCACGGGACAAATAGCACAGCGCATGGCGAACCGCAGAGACAGTCGCATCGAACCCAGCTTCGAGGGGCCGTCACAGGCAAAAACCTCGGCCGGGTTTTCGGTGAGCGAGGAGGATCGCGTCGTGCCGGGCAATCGCAAATCCTCCGCTGGTCGTAAAGCCGGAAAGGCAAAATCATCGCGGCGTGGACGCGGCCGAAACCGGCGCGGCCTGTTCGGTGCGCTTGGCCGCCTAGTCTACTGGTGCTTCGTGCTCTGCATCTGGGGCGGCATCGCGGCGGCCGGCATCGTCGTCTACTACGGCGCGAAGATGCCCGCGGCCACGACCTGGTCGATCCCCGACCGTGCACCCAACATCAAGATCGTCTCGGCCGACGGACAATTGCTCGCCAATCGTGGCATGAGCGGCGGCGAGGCGGTCGGCCTGCACGAAATGTCGCCCTATATTCCCGAAGCCGTCATCGCCATCGAGGACCGCCGCTTCTATTCGCATTTCGGCATCGACCCGATCGGCCTGTCGCGCGCCATGGTCACCAATGTGCTCGGCGGGCATTTCTCGCAAGGTGGCTCGACGCTGACCCAGCAGCTCGCCAAGAACCTGTTCCTGACGCCGGACCGCACGCTCGAGCGCAAGGTGCAGGAAGTGCTGCTGGCGCTGTGGCTGGAGCACAAGCACACCAAGGACCAGATCCTCGAAATGTACCTCAACCGGGTCTATTTCGGCTCCGGCGCCTATGGCGTCGAAGCGGCCTCGCGGCGCTATTTCGGCAAGAGTGCGCGCGACGTCACTCTGTCCGAGGCAGCGCTTCTGGCCGGCCTGTTGAAAGCGCCGTCGCGGCTGTCGCCGGCGCGCGACCCGAAGGCGGCCGAGGACCGGGCGCAGCTGGTGCTCGCCGCCATGCGCGACGAAGGCAAGATCAGCGCCAAGGAACTGACGTCGGCGATGAGTGCGCCGGCAACGCGTGCGCCGTCCTACTGGACCGGCTCGGAAAACTATGTCGCCGATACCATCATGGAAGAACTGCCCGACCTGATCGGCGACGTGCGCGGCGACATCGTCATCGACAGCACGGTCGACCTGACGCTGCAGAAGCTCGCCGAACAGTCGATCCGGCGGCTAATCGACGAGAGCGGCAAGAAGCTCAATGTCAGCCAGGGCGCGCTGGTGTCGATCGACGATTCCGGCGCCGTGCGCGCCATGGTCGGCGGCTACGACTATTCGACCAGCCAGTTCGACCGCGCCTCCGAAGCCCGCCGGCAGCCCGGCTCCGCCTTCAAGCCGTTCGTCTACATGGCCGCACTTGAGGCCGGACGCACGCCGGACAGCGTGCGCAACGATGCGCCGATCAAGATCGGCAAATGGACGCCGGACAATTACGGCGGCAAGTATTTCGGCAAGGTGACGCTGGCGACGGCACTGGCGAAGTCGCTGAACTCGGTCGCGGCACAGCTGACCATGGAGGTCGGGCCCGACGCGGTGGTCGAGGCGGCGCACCGCATGGGCATCCAGTCCGAGCTGCAGGCCAACACTTCGATCGCGCTTGGCACTTCCGAAGTGACGCCGCTCGAGCTGACCTCGGCCTATGTTCCCTTCGCCAATGGCGGCTACAAGCCGGACATCCATTTCATCCGCCGCATCACCACGACCGAGGGCAAGGTGCTCTATGACGCCAGTGGCGGCGGCGCGCCGCGCGTCATCAAGCCAGAGATCGTCGGCATGATGAACTCGATGATGACCGGCACGGTCGAGATCGGTACCGCCAAGAAGGCGGCCTTTGCCTGGCCGTCGGCCGGCAAGACCGGTACCAGCCAGAATTCGCGCGACGCCTGGTTCGTCGGCTACACCGCCAACCTGACCACCGGCGTGTGGTTCGGCAATGACGACGGCAGCGCGATGAAGAAGGTCACCGGCGGCGCGCTGCCGGCGCAGGCCTGGCACGAATTCATGGTCGCGGCGCATGAAGGCGTGCCGGTGCGGCCATTGCCCGGAACCTGGAAGTCGACGCCATCGGACACGATCGTGCCGGACGACATACCGTCGGCCGATGCCGGACCGGCGCCGGTGCCGCAGGCTTCGGTCGGCCAGTCCCAGCCTGCCGCCCAAGCGCCAGCCCGCCCTGCACGGCCCGCCCAAACGGTCGATGCCGACGGTTTCGACATGCCGGGCGACGGTGGGACCACCGCTTCGGTCGGGCATCCCGTGCCGCCCGGCAATGTCGGCGGCCCGATCAAGAAGCGGCAGACGTCGATCCTCGACATCCTCACCGGGGGTTAGAGCCTGATCCATCCCGATGGAATCGGGATGGATCTACCCCTTTGTTTGTCCATGATCTTTTCCGAAAACCGGATTCCACTTTTCGGGATCATGGTCTAAGCGGCAACTCGCCTCTCGCCACGGCATCGGCGTTCCGCTAAATGTCCGGCTGGAGACCGCGACATGGCTGAACTCGACACCAGAAAGACCATCGTGCTTACCGGCGCCAGCCGCGGCATCGGTCATGCCACCGTCAAGCGTTTCTCGCGCGAGGGCTGGCGCGTCATCACTTGCTCGCGCCAGGCTTTTGCCGAGGACTGTCCGTGGCCGGCGGGGCCTGAGGACCACATCAAGGTCGATCTGGCCGACCAGGAAGATGTCGGCATCGCCGTTTCGGAAATCCGTCACCGGCTGGAGGCGCATGGCGGGCACCTCAATGCGCTGGTCAACAACGCCGGCATCTCGCCGAAGCTCAGCGACGGCAACAGCCGGATGAACTCGATCGAGACGCCGATGCATGTCTGGCGCGATGTGTTCCAGGTCAATTTCTTCGCGCCGATCATGCTGGCGCGCGGCTTGTTCAAGGAGCTGGCATCGGCGAAAGGTTCGATCGTCAACGTCACTTCGATCGCCGGCACCCGCGTTCATCCTTTCGCCGGTACGGCCTATGCGACATCGAAGGCTGCACTCGGTTCGCTGACGCGCGAGATGGCGCATGATTTCGGCCCGCACGGCATCCGCGTCAATGCGATTGCGCCGGGCGAGATCGACACGGCGATCCTGTCGCCGGGCACCGACAAGATCGTCGAGACCATCCCGCTGAGAAGGCTCGGCGCTACGGCCGAGGTCGCCGACATCATCTTCTTCCTGTGTTCCGGGCAGGCGTCTTATGTGACGGGCTCGGAAATCCACATCAATGGCGGCCAACACGTGTGAGCCTGTTGGCTAAGGATTGCTCATCCGCTTATGGTGAGAACAGCCTTGCCGCTGATGCTGCGCTGTCGCAGTGCTTCCAGGGCTTGGGCGATGTCTGTCCACGGCACGGTCAAGGCCACGCGGGTTTCCAGCCGGCCAGCCGCGACCAGAGCGAGCAGCGATGCGATGTCCGCGCCAATGCCCGAGCCGGAAGTGTAGTACGCGAAAGTCTGAAGCCTCGCCCCCTCGTGACCCGGAACGAACTGACGGAATCCGACGGGCGTGAGTTCGCCGCTGCTCGAACCGAACATGACGATGGTGCCGCCAGGGGCGACGCGTTCGATCGCGTGTGCGAGGCTTTCACCGCCGACTGACTCGGTGATCAGCGAAAACGGCCCCTCAGCCAGCTCGATCGACTGGACAACCTGCTCGGCGCCCAGGTGGCAGAGATCCTCGCCGTGCCGGGATGCGGCGACTGCGGTGACCGACGCACCCTGCTCGCGGGCGATCTGGATTTGGAAACGACCGACCGCACCGCTTGCGCCGGTGATCAGGACCTGCTGGCCGGCCAGGTCGCCGCCATGGCGCAAAGTCCTCAGCGCCGTCGTGCCCGCGACAGGAAGCGTGGCCGCAGAAACGAAGCTGACGTCATCCGGCAGTACGGCGAGACGGTCGGTCGAAACGGCGACACGTTCGGCCCAGCCGGCCTGGTCGACCAGAGCCGCAACCCGCGCGCCTACAACTGGCCCGGAGCCATCGGCTGCTGCCCGATCGACAACCCCAACGATGTCCTGGCCGGGTATCCAGCCATTCGGACGTATGGCGAGCAGGCGCAGTTCGCCGCGGTTCAACGAGGTTGCGTGGACCGAGACAAGCGCCTCGTTCGAGGCCGCTTGAGGCTCGGCGAGCTCCGCGATCCTCAGTCCGGTCGCGCTATCGGAAGAGATGACGAGGGCGAGCATAGTTCATACCTCACTGCTGCGCGGTGGACGCACAGCCTCCGGGCAGTTGCCATGCCCGGTCTTGCTGGTTCGACTTGGAGCGCCAGCGGCCGCCGGCCGAAGAAAGTCGCCACCTCCGCACGCTCCAGAGTTGTTCATTCGCAAGCGGAACCTATCGATTTTCTCCCTTGAATAATCTAGATATTGATGCATTTGATCGCTAAAAACAGTCAATCATGAGACAACCCCTCCGCTACCCTTGGCTTGATCTCGATGTGGATGACCCTTCCGCGCCGGCGATTGCCGTGCGCGTTGATGTCCCCGAGACCAGGGCGGAGGTACCCGCCCATCGGCACCGCAAGGGTCAACTCGTCTTCGCGCTCGGAGGCGGCGTCACATGCCACGTCCCAAGCGGCCTGTGGATGGTGCCGCCTCATTGCGGAGTCTGGATTCCCGGCGACATGGAGCACAGCAATGTTGCGACGGCCAACGCCAGGATTTTTTTCGTGTACATCGAGCCGGGAGCCGCCAGTCTGCCGGACCGGTGCTGCACGCTTTCGATCTCGCCGCTGCTGCGCGAACTGATCATCGAGCTGTCCGATGGCGTGCAGGACGATCCGGCGAGGGATGAGCTTTTGACCAGGGCCCTGCTTACCGAGTTGCCGCGTATGCCTGTCCAGCGGCTGCATCTGCCGTTTTCATCCGAGCCACGCTTGAGGAAGATCGCCGAAGCGTTGGCGCAAGACCCTGCCGACCGCAGCACACTGGCAGAATGGGCCAGTCGCGTTGCGCTTAGCGAGAGCAGCCTGGCGCGTCTCGTCGTGAAGGAAACAGGGCTGAGCTTCGGGCGCTGGCGCCAGCAATTGCATCTGATCGTCGCAATTCGAGAATTGGCCTCCGGTGCGAGCGTGCAGCAGGTTTCGGGCGATCTCGGCTATGGTTCCGTCACGGCTTTCATCACCATGTTCAAGAAGGCGCTTGGGATGCCGCCGGCAAGATACCTCAGCAGTATCGCGCAAAACGGCGGCTCTGCATTCGTCGCCTGATCAACCCGATTGCGAACGCAGTCGAGACGATTGCATTGACAGTACATGGCGTAGGCTTGGTCAGGCTGCGGACGGTTCAGCCGCTTCCGGCTTGTGGCCAAGCACCTCTTCCACGATGCCGCGGGCGATCTCGCGCTCGCCCATGATCACCGTGTCGGCGCCGAGCCCCTTGAGATGCTCGACCTCGGCATCGGAATGAGCCCGGGCGATGACGCTTATCCCGGGATTGGCGGCTCGTGCGCGCAGCACGACCTGTCCCGCTTCGAAGGCATTGGGAATGGCGAGGATCAATCGCTTTGCGCCTTCCGGATTGGCGGCGGCGAACACGTCGGCGTTGGCCGCATTGCCAGCGACGGTTTCGATTCCGTCGGCCCTGAGCTTGGCCAGCGCCTTGTCGGCATCCTCGATGACGAGGAAGGGCATGGCGGCGTCCTTCAGCGCGGCGCCAACGAGGCTGCCGACGCGGCCGTAGCCGATCAGGATGGCGTGGCCGGTGAGCTTTGTCTTCGGCGGCGGCCCATCTTCCCTTTCCGGCGCGACCGACGCCACTTCTCCGGGTGCGGTCGCCGGGCCGATCGGCCTTGGCTCGACCGGTGGCGCCGCTTTGGCCGCACGCGCCTCCAGCCATGGCTTCATCCAGTCGATGGCGAGGAACATCAGCGGGTTGAGCACGATCGACAGGATGGCGCCGGCCAGGATCAGGTCGCGCCCCTGTTCGGGCAACAGGCCGAGCCCGACGCCGAGTTCGGCCAGGATGAAGGAGAATTCGCCGATCTGCGCAAGGCTGGCCGAAATCATCAGTGCGGTGGCAATCGGATAGCCGAAGGCGACGACGATGACGAACGCCGCCAACGACTTGCCAAGCACGATGATGGCCAGCGTCGCCAGGATCGGCAGGCCATTGCTCATCAGGCTGAACGGGTCGAACAGCATGCCGACCGAAACGAAGAACAGCACCGAGAAAGCATCGCGCAGCGGCAGCGATTCCTCGGCCGCGCGATGGCTGAGCTCGGACTCGCTCATGATCATGCCGGCGAAGAAGGCGCCGAGCGCCAGCGAGACGCCGAACAGCTTTGCCGCCCCGAAGGCAACGCCAAGTGCTATGGCCAGCACCGCCAGCCGGAACAGTTCGCGCGATCCAGTATGGGCGACATAGTGCAGGATCCAGGGAATGAGTCTGCGGCCGACCACCAGCATGACGACAACGAAGGCGGCGACCTTGGCCAGGGTGATGCCGACGACACCCCAGATGCCATAGCTGGCGGGCAGCGCCAGCAGACCGCTGGCGTGGCTGTCCACCTGCGGCTGGCCGCCGAGCACGCCGGCCAGGGCCGGCAACAACACCAGCGCCAGCACCATGGCGAGGTCCTCGACGATCAGCCAGCCGACAGCGATGCGGCCGCGCTCGGTCTCGATCAGCCGCCGCTCCTGCAAAGCACGCAGCAGCACCACGGTCGAGGCGACGGAAAGCGCCAGGCCGAAGACCAGCCCGGCGCCCATCGACCAGCCGAGCAGCCAGGCAAGGCCGGCGCCAAGGGCAGTGGCAAAGCCGATCTGCACGACGGCGCCGGGTATGGCGATGGCGCGGACCGACAAAAGGTCCTTCAGCGAAAAATGCAGGCCGACGCCGAACATCAAGAGGATGACGCCGATTTCGGCGAGCTCGTTGGCAAGGCCGGCATCGGCGACGAAGCCGGGCGTGTTCGGCCCGACCAGCACGCCGGCTATGAGATAGCCGACCAGCGGCGGGATACGGAAGCGGTTGGCGAGCGCGCCGAAGACGAAAGCCAGCCCCAGACCGGCGACGATGGTGGCGATAAGGGGCGTGTCATGCGGCATTGCCTATGGAGCGCCTTTCAGAAATTGCGATGTCGGATAGGACGGCCCGAGGCCGCCGCCCTTTGCAATATGGGGGCTGTCATAGGCGCGAGGCAACCCGCGCTGCCGTGAAAACCGATAGCAAGACGACAGTTGCGTGCAGCCAGGCGAACAGGTGCTTCCGGCGGTCCGCTCAGGCGGCCTGCAGCAGACTCTCGATCTCGAAGATGGTGTGGTTGGTCAGCGTCTTCGGAATTTCCGCCTGCACCCTGTCGCCGACCTCCTTGTGCAGCTTCCGGCGCATCTCGCCCAGCACTTGGGGCGGCGCGATCAGCACGATCTCCTCGAAGGCGCCGCGATGTGCAAGCCGGTAGAGCCGCTCGGCGATATCGTCGGCGAAGCGCTCCTTGCCGATACGATGCCAATCGGTGTCCTGAACCGCACTGCGATGGACCGAGGGGCCGTCATTGTAGCGGCCCGGGCGGTCGCTGCCTTGTTCGCGGGTGGCGGGATTTTCCTGCTCCATTTCCTGTACCACTTGCAGGTCGGGGAATCGCGTGTCGCCCCGGTTGCGCAGGAACAGCGCCTTCTCACCGTCGGCGACCACAATCCACAGCCCATGCTTCAGCTTGATGTCGCTCATATCGGCTCCTCCGTTTCCTGACCGACCCCAGATGAGGCCGCATGGCCCGATGCCCTGCAGTCCGGGGCTTGCATGGCAAACGTCGGCTCCGCCAAATTCGTTCCGAGACGATGGCTCATCGCTGGTCTAAGACCGCAGTCAACGCCCTGCAGCATTAATCTACTAATTTGGTAGAATTTAGAAAAAAACGTTTTGCGACGCCGAGCGCAAGCGACTAAAAGGGCCGCAGATCGGGGCCAGCAACAGCATATTGAATCCACCCGGCTCCCGGCTGTGGAATAATTTTCTCCTGCCCTTCGCAGTTGCGAAAAAGCGATTGCCTGCCATCGCCGGATGCGCGAGTGCTTTCCTTCTGGTTTTTCGCGCCGCCGCGTAAAACTGGCAGACTGTTCCAGGATTCCTTGTCGTCATGCCTGAGGCCAATGCCAAGCTCAACGCCTTTCCCGTTTTCATGCGGGTCGAGGGCGAAGCGGTGGCCATCGTCGGCGGCGGCGAGGAGGCACTGGCCAAGGCCCGGCTGCTCGACCAGTCAAGCGCGGTGCTGCGCATCATCACCGATGCCGCCGAAGCCGAGTTGCTGAGCTTCATCGCTGCCACCAGCGCCGTCCACATCGATGCCGCCTACGATGCCGCGCATCTGGAAGGCGCGACCTTGGTGTTTGCCGCCAGCGGCGAGGAAGCGCACGACCGCCGCGTCGCCGCCGACGCGCGCCGGCTGGGCATTCCGGTCAATGCAGTCGACCGGCCCGAGCTTTGCGATTTCTTCACGCCGGCGCTGGTCAACCGCGCCCCGGTCGCGATTGCCATCGGCACCGAAGGGGCAGGCCCGGTGCTTGCCCAGATTCTGCGCAGCCGTATCGACCGCATGCTGTCGCCGTCGCTCGGTGCGCTGGCGACGCTTGCCGCTTCGTTCCGAGGTGCTGCCGAGCGACTGCCGAAGGGCAATGGCCGCCGCCGCTTCTGGAGCGATTTCTTCGCCGGCGCGCCGGCACGCGCCGTAGAGGCCGGAGAGCTTTCGCAGGCGCATGATGCAGCACTCGACCTGCTTGTCTCCAACGCGCCGGCTGCAGGCCACATCGCGCTGGTCGGAGCGGGGCCGGGCGCGGAAGACCTTTTGACGCTGCGGGCGCATCGGTTTTTGATGGAAGCCGACGTCATCGTCTATGACGCGCTGGTTCCGGAGGCGATCGTCGTCATGGGCCGTCGCGACGCCGAGCGCCTGCCGGTCGGCAAGCGCAAGGGCTGCCATTCGAAGAGCCAGGCCGAGATCAATGCGCTGCTGGTCGAGCTTGGCCATGCCGGCAAGCGCGTCGTGCGGCTGAAGTCGGGCGACCCGCTGGTGTTCGGCCGGGCTGGCGAGGAAATGGCCGCACTTCGCGACGCCGGCATCGCCTATGAAGTGGTTCCCGGCGTCACCGCGGCCTTTGCCGCAGCCGCCGATTTCGAACTGCCGCTGACGCTGCGTGGCGTGTCCTCGTCGATGGTGTTCACGACCGGCCACGATCTTAAGGGCAATTCGCTGCCGGACTGGGCCAAGCTCGCCATCTCCGGCGCAACGGTCGCCGTCTATATGGGCCGCTCGGTCGCGGCCGAGGTTGCGGGACGGCTGATCGAAGCCGGTCTGTCGCCGGACACGGCGGTCGCCGTGGTCGAGAATGCCAGCCTCGGCAACCGCCGGCGCTTCCACGGCACGCTGGCCGATTTGCCGTCGCTGGAGGCGCGCGCCGACCTCACCGGCCCGGTGATGACCATCATCGGCGATGCGGTCGCCGGCGCCAATTTTGAACGTTCCGAGCCGCTCGCGGCACACAGGCATGAGGGCGTTGCCAGCACGGCCGCCGAAGGAGTTGAGCAATGAAGGTTCTGACCGCAAACAGGCTTACCGACGGCATCGCCGTCTGGTACGCCGATGGCGGCTGGGCCGAGACGATCGGCAATGCCGACCTCGCCCATGACAAGGCGGCCGAGGACCGGCTGGAGGCGATCGGTGCCGCGGCCTACGCCAACAATGAGGTAGTCGACGTCAATTTGATCGACGTCACCGTGGTTGACGGCGTGGTCGAAGCGGTGCGGCTGCGCGAAAAGATCCGCGCCGCTGGCCCGACCATCCGTGGCGACCTCGGCAAACAGGCCCATCCGGAAACGATCCGGGCATAATGTGAAAGCGGGCGGACGCGCCCTGAAAGACGAAGCATGTACCGTTACGATGAGTTCGACCAAGATTTCGTTCAGGCCCGTGTCGCCGAGTTCAGCGACCAGGTCCAGCGGCGGCTTGCCGGCGAGATCACCGAGGACCAGTTCCGGCCGCTCAGGCTGATGAACGGTGTCTATTTGCAGCTGCACGCCTATATGCTGCGCATAGCGGTGCCCTATGGCACGCTGAACAGCCAGCAGCTGCGCATGCTCGGCCATATCGCCCGCAAATACGACAAGGGCTATGGCCATTTCACGACGCGGCAGAACATCCAGTTCAACTGGCCGGCGCTGTCGGACATCCCGGCGATCCTGGCCGATCTGGCCAGCGTCGAGATGCACGCCATCCAGACCAGCGGCAACTGCATACGCAATGTCACCGCCGATCATTTCGCGGGTGCCGCCGCCGACGAGGTCGCCGATCCGCGCCCCTATGCCGAAATCCTGCGGCAATGGTCGTCGGTGCATCCGGAGTTTTCGTTCCTGCCGCGCAAGTTCAAGATCGCGGTGACCGGTGCCGAGCGCGACCGCGCCGCCATCCAGACGCACGACATCGGCTTGCATTTGAAGAAGAACGCGGCCGGCGAACTCGGTTTCGCCGTCTATGTCGGCGGTGGCCAGGGCCGCACGCCTATGGTCGCCAAGAAGATCCGCGACTTTCTGCCGGAAGCCGATCTTCTCTCCTACTGCACGGCGATCCTGCGCGTTTACAACCTCTACGGCCGCCGCGACAACAAGTACAAGGCGCGCATCAAGATCCTCGTCCACGAGACCGGGGTCGAGGAGATCACCCGCCAGATCGAGGCCGAATGGCAGGAACTGAAGGACGCCGAGCTGAAGCTCCCGGAAGCCGACATCCGCGCCATCGACGCCTATTTCGCGCCGCCTCGGCTGACCGCGCGGCCGGAAGGCGATGCGGCGGTGAAGCTGGCACGGCTCGATTCCAAAAGCTTCTCCGAATGGCTCGACCAGAATGTCGTGACCCACCGCCATCCCGACTATGCGGCAGTGACGATCTCGCTGAAGGGCATCGGCGAGGTGCCGGGCGACGCTTCCGACAGCCAGATGGAAGCGGTTGCCGACATCGCCGAGAAATACGCATTCGACGAGTTGCGTGTCAGCCATGAGCAGAACCTGATCCTGCCGCATGTCGCGCGCGCCGACCTCAAGGCGGTATACGATGCGCTGGTCGATATCGGCCTGGCGACGGCCAACTCCAACCTGATCAGCGACATCATCTCGTGCCCTGGCCTCGACTATTGCGCGCTGGCCACGGCGCGCTCCATTCCGGTGGCGCAGGAAATCTCGCAGCGCTTCGCCTCGCTAGAGCGCCAGCGCGAGATCGGCGAGCTGAAGCTGAAGATCTCCGGCTGCATCAACGCCTGCGGCCACCACCATGTCGGTCATATCGGCATTCTCGGTGTCGAGAAGAAGGGTGCCGAGCTCTACCAGGTCACGCTCGGCGGTTCGGCCGACGAGAACACCTCGGTCGGCGAGATCATCGGCCGCGGCTTCTCGTCGGAGGAGATCACCGACGCCATCGAGCAGATTGTCGAAACCTATCTCGGCCTTCGCCTCGATCCCTCAGAACGATTCATCGACGCCTACCGCAGAGTCGGTCCCGCGCCGTTCAAGGAGGCGCTCTATGCTGGCGAAACCAAGGCCGCTTGAGCGGATCGTCGACGTCGAGGCCGGCATCGCCGCCGAGGCGGCGGGGCTCGACGCGCTCTATGGTCACCTGAACCCGCTGCAGATCATCGAGCGTTCGACGCGGGAGATCTTTCGCGGCGGCATCGCCGCCGTGTCCTCGTTCGGCGCCGATTCGGCCGTGCTCCTGCATATGATCGCCGAGATCGACCGCACGCTGCCGGTGATCTTCCTCGATACCGGCAAGCATTTCGAGGAGACGCTCGGCTATCGCGACGCGCTGGCGGCCGATTTCGGATTGACCGATATCAGGGTGATCAAGCCCGAGGAGGCCGCGCTCGAAAGGGTCGATCCGACCGGCAACCTCAACGAGACCAACACCGACGCCTGCTGCAATGTGCGCAAGGTCGAGCCGCTGGCGCGCGGCGTCGAACCGTTCCGCGCCTGGTTCACCGGACGCAAGCGCTTCCAGGCCTCGACGCGCGCGGCACTTCCTGTCTTCGAAGCGGTCGGTTCGCGCATCCGCATCAACCCGCTGGCGCATTGGACGACGTCGGACCAGGCCGCCTACATGCGCGCGCATGCGCTGCGCGAAAATCCGCTGGTCGCCTATGGCTATCTGTCGATCGGTTGCTTCCCCTGCACGCAGCCGGTGCAGCCGGGCGAGGACGCGCGCAGCGGCCGCTGGGCTGGGCACGCCAAGACCGAGTGCGGCATCCATCTTTCCGGACTGGAGAAGTCGCTGACCGACGCATCGCTTTAGGGTATGTTGGTGTTCAGCCGGCCTGCAAACGGTGGTTCCTGCGCTTCCGGTGCTCACGTACCAAAGTCGCTGACTGGCGCGCCGCTCCAGAAATTTTGAGCTTTAGGACTTCTTGATGACTGAATTGACGACGGAGACCCGCCTCTGGACCCCGACGGGTTTTCGCGAGGACGAGTGGGTTCATGCCGAAAGCGCCGATGCGCTTACCGGCAATGGCCGCTTCATCCTGCCGCTGCAGGCGTTTCTGGGGCTCGACGCGGATGTGCGCCGATCGGCGAAGGAGCGCCTTGGCGTCCAGCTTCTGCCTGGCGACGAACTGGACAAGATCGCCGGGCTGCTCGACCAGTTGTCGCTGGTGGCGCTGGCTTTTCCGGCGTTCAATGACGGGCGGTCCTTCTCCAAGGGCGAATTGCTGCGCACGCGCTATCATTTCCAGGGTGCCGTGCGCGCCACCGGCCAGGTTCTGGTCGATCAACTGCCGCACATGCTGCGACTCGGCTTCGACGAATTCGAAGTGTCGAACCCGGTGCTGCTGAAGCGGCTCGAGGAAGGCCGCACCGGCGGCCTGCCGCTTTATTATCAGCCGGCCGCCGAGCCGGAGGCCAAGGGGCCGAAATACTCCTGGCGACGCAAACGCACGGGCTGACCCTGCGGTAACGCGTTGACGTCTTTACAACGCTCGCAAGCAGGCCTTCTCTCCGGCATCCGGACGGAAACATCCGCCGGATGATCGGGAGGAGAGCATGCGCTACGACTATGTCATCGCCGGTGGCGGTTCCGCCGGCTGCACGCTGGCGGCAAGGCTCTCTGAAGATCCCTCCAAAACGGTGTGCCTGATCGAAGCCGGCGGCGTCGGCAAGGACCTGTTCATCCGCGCGCCGGCAGGCGTGATTGCGCTGCTGCCGGGCCGGCCGAAGCTCAACAACTGGGCCTTCGAGACGGTGCCGCAGCCAGGACTTGGCGGCCGCAAGGGCTACCAGCCGCGCGGCAAGACGCTCGGCGGCTCCAGCGCCATTAACGCCATGCTCTACATTCGCGGGCATCGCAGCGACTATGACGGATGGGCCGACGTCGGCTGCGACGGCTGGTCGTGGGACGAGGTGCTGCCCTATTTCCGGCGCGCCGAAGGCAATCAGCGCGGCACTGACGCGCTGCATGGCGGCGACGGGCCGTTGCGAGTCGGCGAGCAGCAGGAGCCGCGTCCCGTCGCCCGCGCCTTTGTCGAGGCCTGCGGCGAAAACCAGATCCGATACAACGATGACTTCAACGGGGACGAGCAGGAAGGGGCAGGGCTCTACCAGGTGACGCAATTCTGGGGAGAGCGCCGCAATGGCGAGCGCTGTTCGGCGGCCGCCGCCTATCTGCATCCGGCGATGGACCGGCCGAACCTGACCGTTGTCACCGGAGCGCATGCCACCGGCATCGTCCTTGACGGCAAGCGCGCCACGGGCCTGCGCTACCGCGTGGGCAAGAACGAGGCGGTGGCGCAAGCCAAGCGCGAGGTCATCGTCTGCGGCGGCGCCTTTGGCTCGCCGCAGCTGCTGTTGTTGTCCGGCATCGGCCCGGCGGCCGAACTGGCGATGCACGGATTCCGGTCGTCCATGAGGTGCCTGGCGTCGGCAAGAACCTGCAGGACCATCTCGACTTCATCATGGCCTGGACGTCGCGAGATGCCGACATGATGGGCATCGGCCTGCGCGGCACGCCCGGCCTGCTCGGGCATATGCTGCGCTGGCGCAAGAACGGCACCGGCATGATCGCCACGCCCTACGCGGAAGCCGGCGCCTTCCTCAAATCCGATCCGACGATCGGAAGGCCCGACCTGCAGCTGCATTTCTGCATCGCAATCGTCGACGATCACGGCCGCAAGCTGCATATGGGCTACGGCTTTTCCTGCCATGTCTGCGTGCTCCGGCCCTATTCGCGCGGCGAGGTCGGGCTGTCGACGCCGGACCCGCTGGCGCCGCCGCGCATCGACCCGCGCTTTCTCGAGGACGAACGCGATGCCACCCTTCTGCTCAAGGGGGTCAAGACGATGCGCGGCATATTGGAGGCGCCGGCGCTGGCGAAATACCGTCGCAAGGAAATCTACACCGCCGGCGTTTCAAGCGATGACGAACTGATGGCGCATATCAGGGCGCGCGCCGACACGATCTACCACCCGGCCGGCACCTGCAGGATGGGTGTCGATGAGATGGCCGTCGTCGACCCGCAACTCAAGGTACGCGGGATGCAGGGGCTGCGCGTCGTCGATGCTTCGGTGATGCCGACCCTGATCGGCGGCAACACCAATGCGCCGACGATCATGATCGCCGAAAAGGCTGCGGATATGATCCGCGCCGCAGCCTGAACGGTTTTATTGGTCGGACCAGGATTGTCATGCGGAAGCCGGGGACAAGGGTCTGGCCGGGCTTTTTAGCAAGTGCAAATCAATCTGGTCTGACCAATTGTGCGATTTGCGCTTTTCCTTTCGACGTCTTGCCCTTAGGATAGATCTATTATTTCGTGACCCGAAATAAATGGCCAGCAAGGGAGGAACCAGAATGGCAGGCAAGAAGATATTGATGCTCGTTGGCGAGTTCAGCGAGGAATACGAGATTTTCGTCTTCGAACAGGCCATGCATGCGGTTGGCCATACGGTCCATGTCGTGTGCCCCGACAAGAAGGCCGGCGACATATTGAAAACGTCGCTACACGATTTCGAAGGCCATCAGACCTATACGGAAAAGCTCGGCCACGACTACATCCTGAACAAGACCTTCGCCGAGGTGAACCCGGCCGAATACGACGCCGTCTATGCGGCCGGCGGGCGCGGGCCGGAATATATCCGCATCGATAAGCGGGTGCAGGCGCTGGTCAGGCATTTCCATGAGACCGGCAAGCCAATCTTCACCATCTGCCACGGCGTGCAGATCCTGATCGCGGTCGACGGCGTGGTGCGTGGCAGGGAAGTCGCGGCCCTGCAATATTGCGAACCGGAGGTTACGCTGGCCGGCGGCATCTACATCGATGTTGCGCCGACCGGCGCCCATGTCGACGGCAATCTGGTGTCGGCCAAGGGCTGGCCGGGCCTCGCCGCCTTCATGCGCGAATGCCTGAAGGTGCTCGGCACCGAGATCCGCGACGGCAAGGCCCTGATGCGCGACGAGCGCAAGGCGGCCTGAGCTGACTTAGGTGAGAATGCCGCCGCACCACTGGTGCGGCGGTCTTCTTTACGCGGCCATTCGGGCTTCGCGGAACGACACAAGTTTCCGGCGGCTCTCGTCCCACAGCGCAAGCTTGACGCAGCGCAGGCTGTCGAGAAGCGTGACGCGGCCGATGTCGCGCAGTTCCGGAAAATCGCGCAGCACTTCCGGAAGCCGGTAGCACGGCACCTTGGCCGAGAGGTGGTGGACGTGATGGACGCCGATATTGCCGGTGAACCAGTTCAGCACGGCCGGCAAGTCGTAGTAGGACGATCCATGCAGCGCGGCATGCTGGAATTCCCATTCGGTATCCTTCGCCCATTCCGTCTCTTCGAACTGGTGCTGGACGTAGAACAGCCAGACGCCGGCCGAACCGGCGAGAATGACGATCGGCAAGTGGACAACCAGGAACGCGCCTAGCCCGACGAACCAGATGAGGATCGCGGCGACAAGCGCGATGCCGAGATTGGTCGCCATGGACGACACCCAGGGCGTCAGGCCGCCCCGCATCATGCCGACCGGCAGCCTTTGCTCGAAGATGAAAAGCCAGATCGGCCCTAGGCCGAACATGACCAGCGGATGGCGATAGAGCCGGTAAGCAAGCCGGCCCCGCCATGACATTTGCCGGTATTCGGCGACGGTCAGGGTCTTGATGTCGCCCATGCCGCGCTCGTCGAGATTGCCGGCGCTGGCGTGATGGGTGGCATGGGCGCGCCGCCAGCAATCATAGGGCGTCAGCGTCAGGACGCCGAGCGCGCGGCCGATCCAGTCGTCCGCATAGCGATTGGCGAAGAAGGAGCCATGGCCGCAATCATGCTGGATCATGAAGATGCGCACCAGAAACCCGGCCGCGGGAAGAATGAGGATCAAACCCCACCAGTGGCCGTAGGAATAAGCGGCCGAGGAGAGCGCCCAGAGCGTCACGAAGGGGATGAGGGTGATGGCGAGTTCGAGCGCGCTGCGCCGCCGGTCAGGCTTCTTGTAGCGCGCCAGAATCTTCAGCCAGGCGCGCTTGCTATTGGCAACCGCCTCGGGGGAAATCATGTTCATCAGGAAGCATAAGCAACAGGCCCCGCCGCCGCAAGGCAAAGCTCACGCAAAATTACTGCGCGTAATTGTCGCGCGATGGCAGGCCATGGCGGCTGCGACCGATGTTCCCGTCTTCAGGAATACACGCCTAGTGGCGCTCGCTGGCGGCCACGCTGGCCTCCGCCCCGTCAAGACGGTCGAGCAACTCCCTGAGATGCTCGGGCAGGTCGGCCTGCAGGCGGAATGCCGGCAGGGTGCGCAGGAACCGCTTCGTCGTCTCGGTGCCGACCTGGCGCTTGATATCGGCGGCGAGTTCCTCGCGCCTGTCGCGCTTGTTGCCTGTCATTGTCCCAAAATCCTGTGTTGGCTTCGAAACTCCTCCAGGCCGGTAATGGTTCCCGCATTGCAGCGGCCTGGCAAGAAAACCCGGCCGTTACGGTAAAATTTGAATTAATATCGAAAGAGCGCCGGCAGCCTCCAATATGGCTTGCCCCTTGATTTTTGGCCGCCAAACCTCGATATCGGGCGCAAATCCAGACCATTCGAAAATGACGGGAAACGGCGATGAGCGACCAGGCAAAAGACGAACGCGCGCCCGAGGAAATCGAAGCCACTGAGGCGGCGGCGGGCGAACGTACCGAAGGCAGCGTCGACGGCGACTACGAAGCGCTTGTGCGGCTGCTGAAGGAAAACGAGGAACTGAAAGATCGGGCCCTTCGCGTTGCCGCTGAGATGGAGAACCTGCGCCGCCGCACCGCGCGCGACGTGCATGACGCGCGCACCTATGCGGTTGCCAATTTCGCTCGCGACATGCTGTCGGTGTCGGACAATCTGCGCCGCGCGCTCGATGCCGTCCCGGCCGAGGCCAAGGCCGCGGGCGACGCCGGTTTCAAGGCGCTGATCGAGGGCGTCGACCTCACCGAGCGCGCCATGCTGTCGGCACTGGAGCGGCATGGGGTGAAAAAGCTCGCGCCGGAAGGTGAGAAGTTCGACCCGAACTTCCATCAGGCGATGTTCGAGGTGCCAAATCCCGAGGTTCCCGCCGGCACCGTCGTCCAGGTGGTGCAGCCGGGCTATTCGATCGGCGAGCGCGTGCTCAGGCCGGCGATGGTCGGCGTCGCCAAGGGCGGCCCCAAGCAGGCGGCCGGCGAAGCACCGGTCGAGCCGGGACCGGTGAATGAGCAGGCGGAAAAGGACGCATGACCGGGGAATAGCGCGCTATTCGGCCGCCGCAACCACCATCAAAGCCGGAGGTATGATCGACGACGCCCCCGAAACCTGTCCGATTTCAGGGGCGATCAACCCAGTCGCCACTTCTGCTGTGCAGCGCTTGCCATGTCCTCAACCAAGCAGTTCGCACCCATAGCGCCTGACCACATCGGGAAATGTCTCCATGTCCGGCATTCCTTCGCCGTCCGGAGGAATGCGCCTGTCGTTGGCGGGCACACTGGTTGCCCTCAAAAGGTCCTCGAAACCACCGGGCGTGAAGAAAAACAGCATCCGGGCCGGCCCACGCTTGACCGTATAGCGGTGCGGCACATCGCGTGGCCCAAAGAGAAACGAACCGGGCCCAGCCATTATCTTCTTGCCGCCGATCTCGAACTCGATCTCGCCTTCCATCACCTGGAATGACTCGTCCTCGCGATGATGGACATGCAGCGGCGCCTCGCCTTCGTTCTCGAGCACTTCGATCAGCGTGAACTGGCCCGCCGTCTGGGCTGCCGTCGCCTTGATCACCGCCAGCGAGCCAAGCCACCAGCGCGCCTCTCCTTCTAGGGCGTGGCTGCAAAAGGCGCTGGGGATGCCCCTGTCAGCTTCACCGCCTGCCACTGCCGCGACAGAGTGGTAGCCGACCTTGAGCGAGGCGATGTTGACCATCGAGCAATAGTTTGTGATGCCGGGCAGCGTGGCCCAGACCTCTCGAGCCGCCTTTGCGCTGTCCATGTCCGCCCATTCAAATATCTCCGTCCAGCCTCCCGCGGATTTGAGGAGGCGACGATTGAGGAAACCCTTGAGCTTCCGCACCTCGTCATTCACTTCATCCCTGGTTTGCAAGAACATCTGCTCGGTGAATCCGGGCTTCAATGCAAATTCGGTGACTTCAACGACTTTCGTGTCCATGACTTCCTCCTTCGCAATCTGGCTTTCGCCCTTGTTTCGCCTCCTCATTCTCTTCGTTCAAGATGTGCTCGTCCGGCCCTTGCCCTTGAGCCAGCAGAGCGCCATTCCCGTTGCCGTTTCGGCGGCGAGATCCACCGTCATGCCGCGTATCCGCATCGCGCTGAACGTCGGAAAGTCGAACAGGAAGCTGATTGCCTGAACGACATCATCGCCGGGATCGTCCTTCGCCAGTGCCTCGCGCACGAAGCCGGCCACCATGTTCCGCAGATACTCTTCCCATTCCCGCATGGCCGGAAGCTCCCGCTCGCGCAGGTCGCTCTCGAGATGCCGTCCACCACGATGGTAGAAGGCGAATAGCGCGTTCGCGACCCGGCGTAACCGCTCTTTTGGGTCTGTCGCCCCGCCGATTATCTCGGTCACTGTTTCGGGCGACGGAGGACGCAGGCGCTCCATCAGCAATTCGCCGCAGGCAGGCACCAGGTCATCCAGGGTAGGAAAATGCTTGTAGACGGTGCCAACGGCGACATCGGCCTCCGTGGCGATGTCCTTCCAAGTCGTGCCAAAGATCCCGTTCTGGGTGTGCAGCTTGATTGTCGCTTCGAGAATCCGCTGCCGCGTCTTGGCGAAGGCGACAGTCCGGGAACCCATGCTGTAGCGGCGAGGAGACATAGTCGCTCACTCGAAAAATTTGAATGAACTATTCAATCATTTAATTTGCCTAAGGTCAATCCAGTTTCGTGGGGGCCACTCGCTATTCCCCGCTCACTATTTCATTATTCACCCATGAACCCGATCGACCTTCTCGACTATGCTGGCGTCGCCGTCTTTGCGGCGAGCGGGGCACTTGCGGCCTCGCGCAAGCAACTCGACATTATCGGCTTCCTGTTCCTGGCCAGCGTCACCGCCATCGGCGGAGGCACGTTTCGCGACGTCATCCTCAACCTGCCGGTGTTCTGGGTCGGCAACTCCAGTTATGTGCTGATCTGCATGGTGGTCGCGGTGCTGGTCTTCTTCAGCGCACACCGGGTGGAATCGCGCTGGAAACTGCTGCTTTGGCTCGACGCCATCGGCCTTGCCGCCTTTTCGGTGATGGGCGCGGCCAAGGGTCTGGCGATTACCGGGTCGCCGGTCGTCTCCGTTGTCACCGGCGTGCTGACGGCCACTTTCGGCGGCATCCTGCGCGATCTGCTGGCCGGCGAGCCGTCGGTGCTCCTGAGGCCGGAGATCTACGTCACGGCCGCCCTTGCGGGTGCCACGCTGTTTACACTCGGCGATCTTGCCCGGCTGCCGCCACTGGCATCCGGCCTGGCGGGCTTTGCCGCGGCGTTCCTGGTGCGCGGCGGCGCGCTCAAATTCGGTTGGACCTTTCCGTCCTACAAGAGCCGGCCCGGCCGGAGGCCAGAAGACATCCCCTGAAAATCAGGATGCTGAGCGAGATGCCTGCCACGCCTTGAGCAGCGCCTTCGGCGCTTGCGCCATAAAAGTGCGTTCGAGCCGGTGACGCAATTCGTCGGGTGCAATCACATGCACCCTGACGAGGATCGCCGGCCAACCCTTGTAGTGATCGGTCTCGAAATAGATTTCCGGTGCTGCTTCGAGCAGCATCTCCTTCTCGTCGAGCGGACACATCAGCACAACGGTGTCGGCATCCTTTACCCTGGCCAGCAGCTTCTTGCCGACCTTCAGCGCCGGCGTGCCATAGGATGTGCTTTCGATGACGTCCGGCAGGTCGCGCGCGGCAAGCCGCAATGTCTGCAAAGCACCGGAAAGATCGTTGCCCAACGTCTCAGGCGGCGAAGCGCTGGGCTTCCCCGCCATAGTAGTTGACGTAGCGGGCGCCGATCTCCTTGACCGGCATGACCACGAACACGTCGACGGTCGAGAATTCGTGATCGATGACGCAGCCGTCGCCGATGCGGGCGCCGACGCGCAAATAGCCCTTGACCAGCGGCGGCATCGCCGCGATCGCCGCCTTGGCGTTGATTGCCTCGATCGGCATCAGGTCCATCGAGCAGTAGCGGCCGGCGACTGCCCGGACATCCCAGGCCGAGTCGGTGCGGCAGTGATGGGCAAGATAGGTGAGCGCCTCGGCATGCGCCGCCGGCACGACGCCATGGAACGAGGCGCAGCCGGTCATCACGCCGATGCCGTAATGGTTGATATATGCCCAGATGCCTTGCCACAGCGCCTCGATGGTGCGCTTGGAGCGATATTGCGGCAGGACGCAGGAGCGGCCGAGTTCGAGGAAGCGCTGGCCGGGGTGGCGGGCGATCAGCTTGGTCAGTTCGAACTCGCCTTCGGAATAGAAGCCGCCGGCCGTCGCCGCGATTTCCTGCCGCAGCAGCCGGTAGGTGCCGACGATGCGGCGGTGCTCGGGGCCGGCAAGCGAAGTGTCGAGGACGAGCAGATGATCGCAGAGCGGGTCGAAACGGTCGGCGTCGCGACGATCCTGCGCCTGGAACAGATCCTTCCTGGCTCCAAGCTCGTCATAGAATACCCGGTAGCGCACTTCCTGCGCGGCGGCGATTTCGGCCGCATTGCGGGCCAACCGCACTTCGAGATTGCCGATACGGCCCAGAGGTGCCCCAGTTGCGACGGCATCGGCGGTCCGCGCGGCGAGCATGGCGCCGCCGGCGTTCGGCCGAGTGTCACATTCAGGCATAACTGTATGCACGAGTGATTCTCCTTCGAGCCATCCCTCTTGGCACGGGGATACGGTGTAGGTGCAACAGGATTGTGACAGTACCGTGATACGGCGCGACGAGCAATACTTCGTCGGCTGGCGAATACGGTCAACCGGCTACGTTTACGTGATGAGAGACAGCCGATGCGGGCGTCAGGCCGCGACCTGACCCTCGACGGCGTGGACCAGGGCGTCGGGGTCGAGAGGCTTGGTGACGAAGCCGCTGGCGCCGTGGGCGAGCACCGCGTGACGGGTCTTTTCCTGGCTATCGGCCGACAGCACCATGATCGGAACCGGCGGCACGGCCATCTCTTCTTCATGGCGGCGGATGGCGGCTATCGCGTCCAGCCCGTCCATGACCGGCATATGCAGGTCCATCAGCACCACGTCGAAGCGGTGCTTGAGCCCGGCATCGGTGATGGCCTCGACGGCTGCCTTGCCGTTGCCGACCACCTTGACGCGGTGCCCGGCCTTGAGAAGCGTGGCGCGGGCAAGCATGGCGTTGATGTCGTTGTCTTCGGCGATCAGCACCGACAGGCCGTGCTCGCGGCGGCCAGCGCCGGCACGCACGGGCGGGGCGCCGTGCTTGTCCGATTTCGGCTGGGGCAGGACCGGCGCATGGCTGGTCAACAGCACGCGCAGCAGCGTCTCGCCGCGCACCGGCCTGGCCAGGAAGGTGGCATAGCCATTGGCGCGGAACTCGCCAAGCATGCCGCGATCGGTCGGCGCGATCAGCGTGATCGCCTCGCAATCGGCAAAGCCGTTCTGGCGCAAGCGCTTGAGCAGGCGTCCATCGCTGTTTTCCATCGCCGCATCGACCAGCAGCACGTCGCAGCCGGCGGCGAAAGGTGTCGCTTGGGCAAGCGTCGTCGCCAGATCGACCGCGCCGCCATGGGCGCGGATGGTGCGGGCGATGGCGTCCGCCTCGATGGCGTTCTTCGAAACGATCACGGCACGGCGGCCGGCCAGGATGCTCTGCCGGTTCTGCGGCGGCTCGGTTGCCGCAGTGGCGGGGAGCTCGAAGACGAATTCGGATCCCTCGCCAAGCCGGCTCGACACCAAGATCGAGCCACCCATGGCATTGACCAGGCGCCTTGAGATGGCGAGGCCGAGGCCGGCGCCGCCATGCACCCGGGTCGAGGTGCCGTCGGACTGCTCGAACTCCTCGAAGATGCGTTCCATGTCCTCCTCGCGCAGGCCGGGACCGGTGTCGGTGACGGTGAAACAGATACGGTCGGTGGTCTCGGTGCGCGCCCGCGCCACGCTCACCAGCACGCCGCCGGTGTCGGTGAATTTGATGGCGTTGCCGATGAGGTTGAGCAGCACCTGGCGCACCCGGCCGGGATCGGCGGTGATCATCTGCGGCACGTCGAGCTCGACATAGCAGCCAAGCCCGATGTTCTTGCCGAAGGCGCGCGCCGCCATGAGTTCGATGATGTTGTCGGCGATCTCGCGCAGCGATGTCGGCTGCGGTTCCGGGTCGAAACGGCCGGCCTCGATCTTGGAATAGTCGAGCAGGTCCTCGATCAGCGCCAGCAGGGCGCTGGCCGAGGTCGAGACGGCGCCGACATAGGTCCGCTGCTCGGGCGACAGATCGGTGTCGACCAGGAGCTTGGCCATGCCCATGATGCCGTTCATCGGCGTGCGGATCTCGTGGCTGACGGTGGCCAGGAAGCGCGACTTCGCCTGGCTGGCATATTCGGCCCGCTCGCGGGCGGTGATCAGCGAGGATTCGGCGCGCTTGCGTGCGGTGATGTCGCGGGCGATCGCGCGATGGGAGACGGTGCCGTTGTCCTTGTCGCGTACCGACAGCTCGATCCATGAAAACCAGCGCGGGCCGCTCGGCGTGCGAATTGCGACGTCGGTGGAACTCAGGCATTCGTGATCCGAGAAGGCGGCGTCGGGAACGATGCCGACATCGATGCCAAGCTCGGACAAGGTCTTGCCGGCAAGGTGCCGCTGGTCGATCTCGACGAGATCGGCGAAAACCTTGTTGGCAAAGACGATGTTGCCGTCGCGATCGCGATGGACAACGAGATCGCCGAGTGCGTCGATCAGCCCGCGGAAGCGCTCCTCGCTCTCCTGCATCTCCCACATGCGGTCGGCCAGCGTCTCGATCTCGGCGCGGCTGCGGGCGGCGGTCTCGTCGAGCAGGGCCGCCGTGCGGCGTTCATTGCGCTTGGCTCGCAGGTGCATGCCGAGACCGGCCAGGCCGGTCGCTAGCAAACCGATGGTGACGAAGATCGGTGCGCCGGTCAGGTGAGCCAGTCCAGCCAACACGGCGGTGGCGACGATGGTCAGGAAGGGCAGGCCTTCGGGGTTGGCCGGCGGCGATGCGGGTGCCAGCGGCGGCGGTGCGATAAGCAGCCGCTTTGGCGCCTCGGGGCCCGGCCCGTCGACGCCTTCGGCACTGCTCGGAGCTCTGATGCCGGATTCCGCGATCATGCGGAAAGCCTTGCCACAGAGAGATTATGGAAGACTGCGGCGGATCGTTCGAATTTTAGCGATCGCGCCGTTTTGCCTTGTCAACGCTGCATATCGACCACGACGCGGCCCCTGATCTTGCCGTCGACGATGTCGCGCGCGGCCGCGACAATACCGTCGAAACCGATGGTCGTGGAAAGCGTGGCGAGCTTCTTATGGTCGAGATCGGTGCCGATACGGCGCCATGCCTCGAGTCGGACCGGCTTCGGCGCCATGACTGAATCGATGCCGAGCAATGAGACGCCGCGCAGGATGAAGGGTGCGACGCTCGCAGGCAGGTCCATGCCGCCGGCCAACCCGCAGGCGGCAACCGCGCCGCCATAGGACGTCATCGACAGCACGTTGGCCAGCGTATGGCTGCCGACCGCGTCGACGCCGCCGGCCCAGCGCTCCTTGGCCAGCGGCTTTGCCGGCTGGGCAAGCTCATCGCGTGAGATCACTTCGGCAGCCCCGAGATCGATCAGGTAGGGGCTTTCGGCATTACGGCCGGTCGAGGCGATGACATGGTAGCCGAGGCTGGACAGGAGCGAGACCGCGACCGAGCCGACGCCGCCGGCGGCACCGGTCACCACCACCGGGCCGCGATCGGGCACGATGCCGTGCCGCTCGAGCGCGATGACGCAAAGCATGGCGGTATAGCCTGCCGTGCCGACCGCCATCGCATCATGCGGGCTCATGCCCTCAGGCAGCGGCACCAGCCAGTCGCCGTTGACGCGGGCGCGACCGGCGTAAGCGCCGAAATGCGTCTCGCCGACGCCCCAGCCGTTTAGGATGACCTTGTCGCCCTTGCGCCAGTCGGCATGGGACGAGGAGACGACGGTGCCGGCGAAATCGATGCCCGGCACCAGCGGCCAGCGCCGGATGACCGGCGCCTTGCCGGTGATGGCCAGCCCATCCTTGTAGTTGACCGTCGTCGCTTCGACCGCGACGGTGACGTCGCCTTCCATTAGCTCGGTCTCGGTTAGGTCGGTCACCGCCACTGACTGCTTTTTCTCTGCGTCGCGCGAAACGAGGATGGCTTTGAAGGTTTTGGACACTTTTTTCTCCTCGAAATTGCGATGCGCGGACTGTGCGGCGACGGCCCGGCGAGGTCAATCTTTCAAGCGAGTCGGGCGTTCAGGCGTCCGGCCCCTGGGGCTTGGCTTCGCGCCGCCAGCCGATCAGTTCGTCGAAGACGACCAGTGCTGCGCCAACCGAGATGAAGGCGTCGGCGAGGTTGAAGACGGCGAAGGACCAAACCGGCGTGTGGAACAATATGTAGTCGATGACGTGGCCATAGACGGCGCGGTCGATCAGATTGCCGAGCGCGCCGCCGATGATCAGGGCAAAGCCGGTGCGCGAAAGGACATGGCCGGCCGGCGTGCGCGTCGCGAGATAGAGCACGAAGGCGACGACGAGGGCGGCAATGACCACCAGGCCGGTGTCGCCGAAGGACGAGAACATCGAGAAGGCGATACCGGTGTTGTAGGTGCGAAAGAGCGCCAGGAACGGTACCAGGTCGACCTTCTCCTGAAAGGCGAGGCCGGTCTCGACCAGTTGTTTTATCCACTGGTCGAGCCCGATGGCGACGACGACCAGCACGGCATAGGGGGACCATGACTTCACGATTTGGTGTTCTCCAGCCCCAGCTTCAGCGCGCCGCGCCGGATCTCGTACAGCATGACGCCCGTCGCCACTGCGAGGTTGAGCGAATCGGCGCGGCCGGCCTGCGGGATCCTGAGCAACCGGTCGCAGCTTTCGGCCAGGCTGTCGGGCAGGCCCTGCTGCTCGTTCCCCATCAACAGCAGCACCGGGCTCCTGGAGAAATCGACCGAGCGGTAGTCGACCGCGCCCTTCAGATGCGTTCCGGCGACGAGGCCGGAAAAGCTCTTTCGCCAGGCGAGGAAGGCTTCGGGCGTCGCCTTGGCCACAGGCACGGCGAAGATCGAGCCCATGGTGGCGCGCACCGTCTCGACGGAGAACGGATCGGTGGTTTCGCCGACCAGGATGACGCCCTTGGCGCCGACGGCATCGACGGTGCGGATGACGGTGCCGAGATTACCGGGGTCGCGCACCCGGTCGAGCGCCACCCAGACATCGCCGTCCCTGGCGCGGATGTCCTTCAGCGGCAGGAGTTTCTGGGCAAAGACGCCGACCACCATTTGCGGATTGTCGCGGCGGGTAATCGCCGTCAGCACCTTTTCGGAAACTTCGAGCACGGTGCCACCGGCGGCGACGGTGCGCGCCGCGACCTTTTCGACCGCCGCATTGCCGCGCCCTGCCTTGGCGAAGATCAGCGTCTTGATCGACCAGCCGAGGTCGAGCGCGTCGATGACCAGCTTGAGGCCCTCGGCCATGAAGGCATTCTGCTGGTCGCGGAATTTCTTCAAGGCGAGCGCCTTGATGTCCTTGACCAGCGGATTGGCGAGGCTGGTGACTTCCTTGACCTGCCCTGGCGCGCCTGCGTGTCGCTCGCTCATTCAGGCCACCCAGCGCGAAAATAGCGAGGTGGACAGCGCCCGGCCGGCGGATTTCTCGCGGATGATCAATTCGCCCGACTCCACCGTGCCGCCCATGCCGGCAAAAGTGTCGCGCATCAAGGCGTGGATGGCGAAGAAGGAGGCGCGGATCGAATAGGCGGTCAGCACCACGGCGAGCGGTTTGGGCGTCAGGATCGCGCGGCAGAGGTCGGTCAGGCCCGGCAGATCCTCGAACAATTGCCAGACCTCGCCCTTGGGCCCGCGGCCATAGGCGGGCGGGTCGAACAGGACGATGTCGTAGCGGCTGCCCCGGCGCTCCTCGCGCTCAGCGAACTTCACCGCGTCGTCGACGATCCAGCGGATCGGCTTGTTGCCCAGCCCGGCCATCTCCTGGTTCTCGCGCGCCCAGCCGATCGCCTTCTTGGAGGCATCGACATGGGTGACCTTGGCCCCGGCGCGGGCCGCCACCAGCGAGGCAAGCCCGGTGTAGCCGAACAGGTTCAGCACCTTGACCGGCCGCTTCGCCGCCGCGATCAGGCCGGCCATATGGTCCCAGTGCGAAGCCTGCTCGGGAAAGACGCCGACATGGCGAAACGAGGTGAAGCGGCCGAGATAGTCGATGCCGTCATGCTTCATCGGCCAGGTCTCGCCGAGCGGCGTCCGCGGGAAGCGCCAGCGGCCGATGCCTTCCTCGTCGGTGTCGCCGGTGAAGATGGCGTCGGCGCACTCCCAGTCTCTTGCCGGCAGCGCTTTCTGCCAGATCGCCTGGCCCTCGGGCCGCACGATGCGATAGGGGCCATATTGCTCGAGTTTTTGGCCGGCGCCGCTGTCGAGCAGCGCATAATCGCCATTGGGCGCAACTTCGAGGATCAGCGGCAGCCGTTCGGCGGGCAAGACGCCGTCGCGGCGGGCAAGGATGCGCGGTGTAGGCTTCGGTTCGGACCGGTCCTGCGCTCGTATCTCGTTTCTTTCGTCAGGCTTTGGCGACCGCTTGACCGGATGACCGCCGTCGCGTGGGCGTGACTGCTCCGTCCCGGATCTCGCAGGCTGGCGCGGGCGGTTGTCGCGGTTTCGGTCGCGAAAGGATTTCAAGAAAGGTCTCCGGAACGGCAGGCCGCTTTTGACATAGGGCCACCGGCTTCGCAACAAAATGGTCCGGCGCATGCGATGGACCTCGCCCGAGGAAACAGGCAAATCTGGGATCATGTCCCGCTCCGAACGCCTGCTCGACCTGATCCAGATCCTGCGCCGCCATCGCCGGCCAGTGAGCGGGCGCACGCTTGCCAGCGAAATGGGCATCTCGATCCGCACGCTCTACCGCGACATCGCGACGCTGCAGGGGCAGGGCGCGCCAATCGAGGGCGAGGCGGGGCTGGGCTATGTGCTCGGCTTCATGCTGCCGCCGCTGATGTTCACCGATGAAGAGATCGAGGCCATCGTGCTCGGCTCGCGCTGGGTGGCCAAGCAGCCGGATTCGCGGCTATCGGCCGCCGCCACAGACGCGCTGGCCAAGATCGCCGCGGTGCTGCCGGACGATCTGCGCGAGGACCTCGATGCCAGCACGCTGCTGGTCGGGCCGGCCGCTGGCGCCGTCGAAGGCATAGATCTCAGCCTGGTGCGGCAGGCCATCCGCAATGAGCGCAAGCTCGGCTTCCTCTACCGTGACGCCGGCGGTGCTGCCTCCGAGCGCATGGTCTGGCCGTTTGCACTCGGCTTCTTCGCCAACGTGCGGGTCGTCGTGGCCTGGTGCGAGGCGAGGCAGGATTTTCGTCATTTTCGCGCCGATCGCATCTCCGGGCTCCAACGCCACCGATGTCCGCTACCCGCGCCGGCGGCAGGCCTTGCTCAGGGAATGGCGAACGACGCTGGATACGCCGCGGTTCCCGCCTGGCGGTTGATCCCGTCCGAACTTTTTCGTGTTCTTCAAATCGGCTGCTGCCAGAATCTGACAGTGGGACCGCCTATGTTCCTCCAATCGAAACACTCTGGAGAGCAGGCATGAACCCCCCTAATTTCGTCATCCTCTATGTCGACAGCCCCGAGCGAAGCGGCGCCTTCTATGGCGCGCTGCTCGGACACCAGCCGGTCGAGGCGTCGCCAACCTTCGTGCTGTTCGTGCTCGACGGCGGCTTCAAGCTCGGCCTGTGGTCGCGCCACACTGTGGAGCCGGCGGCCGCGGCGGCGGGTGGCGGCGCCGAGCTGGTCTTTGCGCTGGATACGCCTGATGCGGTCGACGCCGCCCATGAAGACTGGGCCGGGCGAGGCCTGAACATCTTGCAGAGGCCAACCGACATGGATTTCGGCCGAACCTTCGTCGCGCTCGACCCCGACAATCACCGGCTGCGCGTCTACTGGCTGAAAGAGGCAGGGCAGTAGGACAGGCCTATCCCCCTACTCGTCTACACCGTCTTAGCGCTTGAGCGCCTTGTAGACGGCGATGCCGGCGGCGAGGTCCTCGAGGGCTGCGCCGACCGATTTGAACAGCGTGATCTCGTCGGCGCTCTGCCGGCCCTGCTTTTCACCGCGGGCCAGTTCATGCAGATCGGCGACGATGGCTTCCGGTTTCAGCACGCCGGAGGCCAGCGGCTGGACGATATCGCCCGCTTCCTTGGTGGCGCCGGCGCGGGTGTCGACATAGACGCGGGCGCGCGCAATCGCCTCGTCGTCGCTTTCGCGCATCGTCGGCGTGAAGCCGCCGACCAGGTCGACATGAGCGCCTGGTTTCAGCAGTGCGCCCCTGATCAGCGGCGCCGTCGTGATGGTCGCCGACGAGACAATGTCGGCCTCGCCGAGTTCGGCATCGAGGTCGCCGGCGGCGCTGGCCGGGAAACCCTCCGCGCGCAATTCAGCCGCGACCTTTTCGGCATTGGCCGGCGTGCGGTTCCAGATGCGGATGGTCTTGATCGGCCGTACCGCCGAGTGCGCCTTGGCGAGGAACGGCGACAGCGCGCCGGCGCCGACCACCAGCAGCCGCGACGCATCCTCGCGGGCGAGGTAGGACGCGGCCAGCGCCGAGGCGCAGGCGGTGCGCCACTGCGTCAGCCGCTGGCCGTCGATCATGGCCTCGGGCTCACCGGTCGCGCCATCGAGCAGGAGATAAAGCCCCATCACTGCGGGTTTGCCGATGGCGTTGTTGTCGGGCGATACGGTGACGATCTTGACGCCGATATGGCCGCCCGCCGAGATGCCGGCAGCGTTGAAATCGGTCCAGGCCGGCATCAGCAGCAACGTAGAGGCCGCACCATCGGGCCGTTCGATGGTGTGATGGTGACGGACCGGCTGCAGAGCGCCGTCGCGAAAGGCACTGCGCAACGTCTCGACCAGTCCCTTGAAGCTCAGGGCATGGTCGACCTCGGCGGCCGAAATGGTCAGCATGAAAAACTCCGTGGAGCGAAAGGCACCAAACCGTGCTTCAGGCCGTCGGCTTCGGCAAAGCTGTCCCTTGGGCCGGCCCTTGCGGCGCCGCAGGGGCGCGGCTGACCGCCTGGCGCAGGTTCTCGGCCTCGACCCCGCGCTGGCGCGCCAGCTTGCGGTAGCGGCCCTGCTTGACCCAAGTCGCCAGGCTGCCGACGACCATGCCGACGGCGAGAGCCAGGAACAGGAAGATGAAGAGGGGCAGCGTGAGCGTCAGCGCCGGGTTGCCGGGATTGAACGGATCCAGCGTGAAGGCGACCAGTTCGCGGTTGGCGACGGCCAGCGCGATCAGGATGACGGCCAGCGGCACGAAGACCACGATGAGCATGAAGCGATTGAACATAAGGTTTCCTGTCGAAAGGCCGGGTTGACCCCGCGCGGCGCCTATTTGCCGCCGTTCAGCCTTTCACGCAACTCCTTGCCGGTCTTGAAGAACGGCACCCACTTCTCCTCGACCTCGACGGATTCGCCGGTGCGGGGGTTGCGTCCGGTGCGGGCGGGGCGGTTTTTCACCGAAAAAGCGCCGAAACCGCGCAGTTCGACCCGGTTGCCTTCGGCAAGGGCGTCGGTGATCTCGTCGAAAATGGCGCCGACGATGTTTTCGACGTCGCGCAGGAAAAGATGCGGATTGCGCGTGGCAATGATCTGCACAAGTTCGGATTTGATCATGAGAACGGTCCCCGTGAAAGCACTGCGGTCAAATTATGAGGATGATTTTATTTGCTTTTTCATCCGTCCCAAACGGCCCGTCAAGGGTGCCAGACCGAAACGAGACCGTCAAGAAACAAGCGGTCCGCTCCAATTTCTTGAATCACGTCACCGCCGGCGTCGGGGAGGCCGAGCGCGCCGGCAATCGTCCTGGCCATTGTCTTGGAGAACAGGAAGCTGCCGCGCCCTTCCGTGTCCTTCCATTCCACCACCTTGAGCTTGGCGTCGACGCCCTTGGTCGCCAGCCAGTCGATCGCCTCGGTTTCGCCGCCGACGGCGTCGATCAGGTGGTTGGCAAGCGCCTGGCGGCCGGTGAAGATCGAGCCGTCGGCAAGCGCCAGCGCCTGCTCGCGGGTCATCTTGCGCCGTTCGGCGACGATGCCGACGAACCAGTCGTAGCTGTCGAGGATGAGCTTGCGGACCATGGCGCGCTCGTCGTCATTGGTCGGCTTGAAGGGCGAGGGCGAGGCCTTCAGCGGCGAGGATTTCACTTCCTCCAGCTTGATGCCGAGCTTGTCCATCAAGCCACTGACGTCGGGATACTGGATCAGCACGCCGATCGAGCCGACGATGGAGGATTTGCGGGCGACGATGTGGTCGGCGGCACTTGCGATCATGTAGCCGGCGGATGCGGCGAGCGTGCCGACCTCCGCCACCACGGGCTTGTCGGCGGCGAGCTTGCGCACCTCTTCGAAGATCGATTCGCCGCCGACCGTGGTGCCGCCGGGGGAATCGATCGACAGGATGACGCCTTTCACCTTCGCGGACTGGCGGATGGTTTCCAGCCGTTTGATCAGATCCTCGTCCTCGGTGATGGTGCCTTCGATCCTGACCTTGGCGATGTGGTCGACCGCCGAACCGGTGAAGTCGTCGCTGTAGACCCACGCCGACAGCGCGATCAGTGCGGCCGCCGCGACGCCGAGCGCGGCAACGCGCCAGAATGTCAGCTTGCGGCGCAAACGGCGGCGGTCGATCAGGTCGTCGGCTCTCAGTGCCATGGTCAGCCTCACGGTCGATGGGAAGAGATGCTTTTAAAGCAAGCGCCAACGCCCGGCTACCGTTTCCTAAGGTTTGCGCAGGACACAAGATTGTCTGCGGCTGCGAAGCGGCGTTTCACGAAAAATTAACGCTGCCTGTCCCTATCTGCTATGAAGTGCGGAAATTGTGTCGCCTTCATTTCCGTTTGTAAGACAGCGGCCGTCATATTTTTGCGGTTTTCCTCGGCTTGTGCTTGCTTGCGGGGACCGGCATCCCACCTATAGGCGGTGTTTTGGCGGGCAAGGGTTTATTAGAAAATAGTCATGCTAGCGCGATCGAACGAACAGACCAATGCCGAGACGGCTTTGGCGCCTGCGGCGCCAGCCGGCACGCGTGGTGACGCCTTCGACCTCGCGCAGCGGCATTCGCGCCGGGTGCGGGTGCTGAAATTCGCGGTACCGCTGCTTGCAGCCATCATCGCCGTTGCCTTTCCGGTCTACTCCTATCTCGCCGCGCCCGTGTCGATCTCGGTGCAGGCCGACGGCAGCGCCTTCTCCGACGGCAAGCTGGTGATGGCCAATCCCAAGCTTAACGGCTTCACCAAGCAGAAGCTGCCCTATTCGCTGACGGCGCTGCGGGCCATCCAGGACGTCGGCAAGCAAGGCATCATCGATCTGGAAGGCATCAATGCCAAATTGCCGCTGGCGCCCGACAACGTGGCGACCGTCAACGCGACGCGCGGCATCTACGATCGTGACGGCAACACGATGAACCTGACCAGCGACATCACGGTGACGACAACCGATGGCATCGAGGCCAAGCTCAAATCCATCTTCCTCGACATGGGCAAAGGCACTATGAAGACGAATGATCCGGTCGATGTCAGCCGCGGCGGCTCGCGGATCACGGCGGACACGATGTCGATCCAGGACAATGGCAAGGTGCTGGTTTTCGAAAACAGAGTGCGCGTCAACATCGACGCCGCCAGCCTGAAGGCGGCGGAGGCAAAGAGCGGAGAATCGAATGCGTCCCAGTAGTTCGGCACGGCTTGTGGGCGCGGCATCGGCGCTCCTGCTGCTCGGCCTGGTGCCTTCGTTTGCCCAGTCCGGCGCGACCAGTCAGTCCGGCCTCAAACTGTCGGGCGACCAGCCGATCCAGATCGAAAGCGACAAGCTGGAAGTCCGCCAGGCGGATAGTGTCGCCGTGTTCAGCGGCAACGTTACCGTCACGCAGGGGCCGACCATGCTCAAGGCCGGCAAGATGACAGTGTACTATGTCAAGGATCCCAATGCCGCAAAGGGCGCGGCCGCAGGAGCCTCGGCGATGACCGGCTCGGCCAACATCGACCATCTGGTGGTCGAGAACAAAGTCTATATGAAGTCGGATGACCAGATCGCCACCGGCGACAACGGTACTTTCGACATGAAGACGCAGGTGCTCGTTCTGTCCGGCAAGGAAGTGGTGCTGTCGCAAGGCCCCAACGTGCTGAAGGGCTGCAAGCTCACCGTGCAGATGAAGACCGGCCTTGCCAATGTCGACGGCTGCGGCGGGCGCGTCATCATGTCGATGACACCGCCACCGAAGCAGGGAGCGCCGAAGAACTAATGGCCGGCGTAGCGTCGCTGCTGGCCCGCCTTCCGGGGCGGGCCGCCGGCAAATTAGGGACACCGGCCACGGCCAACGTCGATTCCGCGAAGTTCAAGGGCACCTTGATCGCCAAGGGCCTGACCAAGAGCTACAAGGGCCGCAAGGTCGTCAGCGGCGTGACCATCGGCGTGCGTGCCGGCGAGGCGGTCGGGCTGCTCGGCCCGAACGGCGCCGGCAAGACCACCTGTTTCTACATGGTCACCGGCCTGGTGCCGGTGGATGAAGGCACGATCGAGATCGACGGCTTCGACGTCACCTCGATGCCGATGTATCGCCGTGCCCGGCTCGGCATCGGCTACCTTCCGCAGGAAGCATCGATCTTCCGTGGTCTGAGCGTCGAACAGAACATCCGCGCCGTGCTCGAAGTGGTCGAGAAGAGCCGCAAGGAGCGCGAGCGCAGCCTCGACGAACTGCTCGAGGAGTTCCACATCAGCCATCTGCGCAAGGCGCCGTCGCTGTCGCTTTCCGGCGGCGAACGGCGTCGCCTCGAGATCGCCCGCGCCCTGGCGACGCGCCCGGCCTACATGCTGCTCGACGAGCCTTTCGCCGGCATCGACCCGATTGCCGTCGCCGACATCCAGCAGCTTGTGCGCCATTTGACGGCGCGCGGCATCGGTGTGCTGATCACCGACCACAATGTGCGCGAGACGCTCGGCCTCATCGACCGCGCCTACATCATCCATGCCGGCCAGGTGCTGACGCATGGCCGCGCCGACGAAGTGGTCGCCAATGCGGATGTGCGTCGTCTCTATCTCGGCGAGGGTTTTACGCTCTGAGCGTGAAATACGTTTCCCCGCAGTGAATTTGGGGCAATTCTCGGTTGTTTTTTGCTTTTTTTCGCCCGGATAACGCTCCGGTAAGCGACTCTTGCTAGCGTTTCGCTTGACAAGCAAAAGCCGGGCCAGTCTCTATGCCCGGTCGGAAAATTTGTTCCGGCTGTTCCGATGCGTAGACTTCCCAGTGGGTAGAGAAGGCGTTTGAAACCGAACCATGGCTCTGGCGGCAAAGCTACAGCTACGACAGTCCCAGTCGCTGGTGATGACGCCGCAGCTGATGCAGTCGATTCGGCTGCTGCAGCTTACTCATGTCGAGCTGGACCGCTTCATCGACGACGAGATCGAACGCAATCCGCTGCTTGAGCGCGCCGAGCCGCAGGACGATGCGGCGAGCGACCAGGCGCAGAAGAACGACGCCGCGCCTGAGCCCGCTTCAGACGGGGACTGGTTCGAAGCCGAGACGCAATGGAGCGCCGAGGCGATCTCGGACAAGCTCGACTCCTCGCTGGAAAACCTTTTTCCGGACGATCCCGGCACCAGCGAACGGCTCGGGCCCGACCTTACGGCGCAATGGAAATCGGCCTCCGGCGGCAACGCCGGCGGATCGTCGTCCGAGGGCTTCGACGTCGGCGACATGGCGGCCACGGCAATCACGCTGCGCGAACATGTCGGCGAGCAGATCGCCCTTGCCTTCGCCGATCCGGCGGCGCGGCTGATCGCCGGCGAGCTTGCCGACGGCCTCGACGAGGCCGGCTACCTGCGCGCCGACACCGCCGAAATCGCCGTCCGTCTCGGCGCGAACGCGGCGGCGGTGGCCAAGGTGCTTGACGTTTGCCAGACATTCGAGCCCGCCGGCCTGTTTGCCCGCGACCTTGCGGAATGCCTGTCGCTGCAGCTTGCCGTGCGTGACCGGCTCGATCCGGCGATGAAGGCGCTGGTCGCCAATCTGGAGCTTTTGGCGCGGCGCGATTTCCAGACGCTGAAACGCATCTGCGGTGTCGACGAGGAGGATCTTCTCGACATGCTGGCCGAAATCCGGGCGCTCGACCCGCGGCCCGGCACGGCATTCCTGGGCGGCGCCAGTGACGCGATCGTCGCCGACGTCGAGGTGCGGGCGGCCAATGATGGCAGCTGGACGGTGGAGCTCAATGCCGAGACGCTGCCGCGCGTGCTGGTCGACCATATCTATTTCGCGCGGGTTTCCGGCCACGCGAAAAACCAGACGGAAAAGGATTTCCTGGCCGAGTGCCTGCAGAACGCCAACTGGCTGACGCGCAGCCTTGATCAGCGGGCGAAGACCATTCTCAAGGTGGCGTCGGAAATCGTGCGCCAGCAGGACGCGTTTCTGGTCCATGGCGTGCGTCAGCTGAAGCCGCTCAATTTGCGCACGGTGGCCGATGCCATCGGCATGCACGAATCGACCGTCAGCCGGGTCACGGCGAAGAAATACATGCTGACGCCGCGCGGCGTGTTCGAGTTGCGTTATTTCTTCACCGCCTCGATCGCTTCGGCGGGAGGCGGTGATGCTCATTCCTCGGAAGCGGTGCGCGACCGCATCAAGCAACTGATCGACGAGGAAAAGCCCGTCGACGTGCTTTCCGACGACGCCATTGTCGATATGCTGAGGGAAAGCGGCGTCGACATCGCGCGGCGCACCGTCGCCAAGTACCGGGAAGGCATGAACATTCCCTCGTCGGTGCAGCGGCGGCGCGAAAAACGGGCCCTGGCCAGCGTCGGGCGTTGATACGGTCCCAAAACGGGCCCTGCGAGACGGCCGGATTTCCACAGTTCTCGTGCTTCATTGACAAGCCGCAATGAAGTGGCTAGAAGCCCGCCCGCATGAGACGGGCTCGAAGCCCGCATGCGAATGGTCCGTCACGGTGAAGGCCACGGGACGGCCAAGAAGGCGGCTTGTGATCAATCGGAAAGTCCGGATTTAAAAACAGCGGGAGTGCCGCCGCAAAGCTTGTGCGCACGGACCACGAGTATAAACTCGGGGCAGTTTGAAGCCTGAGCAGGGAAGGTCAGTTTTCAGATGAAACTGCGCATATCGGGAAAACACATGGATATCGGCGATGCGTTTCGTACGCGCATCAACGACCGTGTCGGCGAGGCGATCGGAAAATATTTCGACCGCGGTTTTTCAGGGCATGTCACGGTCATCAAATCAGGGTCGCGCTATTCCGCCGACTGCATGATCCGGCTCGATTCCGGCGCATCGCTGCAGGCGACCGGCGACGCCCAGGATCCGACGCTGGCCTTCGAGGCTGCGGCAGACCGCCTGGAGACGCGGCTTCGGCGCTACAAGCGCCGGCTGAAGTCGCACAATTCCGGCAATGGAAACGGCGAACCCACCGACATCGCCTATACGGTGATGGCCCCGCTTGCCGATGACGACGAGGAGATACCGGACAATTTCGCGCCGGCCATCGTCGCCGAATCGACAATGACGCTGCGCACCATGTCGGTGGCGTCGGCCGTCATCGAGCTCGACACGAAGGACAGCCCGGTTTTCGTCTTCCGCAATGCCGGGAACGATCATCTCAACATCGTCTATCGCCGGCCGGATGGGAACATCGGCTGGATCGATCCGTCCACGACCAAAGTCGCACAGGGATAAGAAGCCAGCCGCGCGAGGGGGCGAGGACTGGCGGGCGGCGGGCGAACAAGGGAATTTCAAGCATGGATCTGAGCGATCTGATCAACGTTCCGGCGATCATGCCGGCGTTGAAGGCGAACTCAAAGAAGCAGCTGCTGCAATTGCTGTCCGAAAGGGCGGCGGGGATTTCCGGCATTCCGGAGCGGGAGGTGTTCGACACCATCCTGCAGCGCGAGCGGTTGGGTTCCACCGGCGTCGGCAACGGCATCGCCATTCCGCATGGCAAGCTGGCCGGGGTGAAGCGCATTGCGGGCGTCTTTGCCCGGTTGGAGACACCGGTCGATTTCGAGGCACTGGACGATCAGCCGGTCGATCTGGTGTTCCTGCTCTTGGCGCCGGAAGGTGCGGGCGCCGACCACCTCAAGGCCTTGTCGCGCATCGCGCGTGTGCTGCGCGATGCCGACACGGTGGCCAAGATCAGGGGCACGCGCGACGCGGTCGCGATCCATGCGCTTTTGTCGGACACACAGGCCTCGCACGCGGCCTGAAGTTTCTTTGGGATAAATCTTCCAAGGTCCGCCGCAGGCGGCCCTGTCCATTTCAGTGGCCAGCAGTCGCTTTAGTGGATAGCGACGGTGGTCAGGTCGTTCTCAAGCGCGCCCGCCAGAGCCCGGTCACGGGCATCCGAAAGCAGGATCGGCTGGCCGTTGGCGGCAAACAGCGCCCACAGCTCCATGCCGGGCGCGATTTCGCCGAGGCCGGGGAAGCGCCCGCGCAGATCGTCGCTCGACACTTTCCTCAGATAGGCGACCGTACCTTCGCCGAGATGGGCGAATTCGCCGCTGGACATGGCGAGATTTTCGTCAGTTCTGGTCATTTCAAGCCTCCTTGACGCGAGGACGCCGCTCAAGGCCGCCTCGCATGAGAGCCATCGGTGAGGATCAGTCTTTCACCGATATGTTTATTTTCCGTACCAGCCGCTCGGCCTCCGGGCGGTCGAGATCGATCGACAGCAGGCCGTTCTTCAGCTCCGCCGCGATCACCCGCATGCCGTCGGCCAGCACGAAACACCGCTGGAACTGGCGCGCGGCGATGCCGCGGTGGAGGAATTCGCGCTCGGTGTCGTCATTTTGACGGCCGCGCACGATGAGCTGGTTCTCCTCCGTGGTGACATCGAGATCGCTTTCGGCGAAGCCTGCGACGGCAAGCGTGATGCGCAGCCTTTCGGCATTGCCGTCAGCACCGCTGAGGCGCTCGATGTTATAGGGAGGGTAGCTGTCGCCGGACTTCGCCAGGCGTTCGAGCGTCTTTTCCATGGCGTCGAAGCCAAGGAGAAGCGGACTCGAAAAGGGCGTCATTCGGCTCATGTTACAGTGTCCTCTCAAGAGCGACATAAACTGGAAAAACCCAGATGGCATTTTTCCCGATGGTCTTGATATGGTCTGCCCCCCGGCCAAGTTCAAGCCATCAAAAACCCCGCCCAAAAAGACTCCCAGACAAGGAATTGAAATGCCCCATACCCGCAAGATCATCATCGACACGGATCCCGGCCAGGATGATGCCGTCGCCATATTGCTGGCGCTCGGCAGCGCCGAGCTGGACATCGTCGGCATATCAGCTGTTGCCGGCAACGTGCCGTTGAACCTTACCGAAAAGAATGCACGCAAGATCTGCGAGCTGGCCGGACGGCCCGATATCAAGGTCTATGCCGGCGCCATCCGGCCGCTGGCACGCGAACTGGTCACCGCCGAGGAAGTGCATGGCAAGACCGGCCTCAACGGGCCGCAGCTGCCCGACCCTACGATGACGCTGCAGGACCAGTATGCGGTCGATTTCATCGTCGAGACGCTGATCAACGAGCCGAGCGGCACGATCACGCTCTGCGCGCTCGGGCCGCTCACCAACGTCGCGCTGGCGCTGATCCGCGAGCCGAGGATCGCGCCGCGCATCAAGGAGATCGTTTTGATGGGCGGCGGCTTCTTCGAGGGCGGCAATGTCACGCCGACTGCCGAATTCAACATCTATGTCGACCCGCATGCCGCCGATGTCGTGTTCAAGGCCGGCATTCCGATCGTCATGATGCCGCTCGACGTCACCCACAAGGCGCTGACCACCGCCACGCGCACCCAGGCTTTCCGCAAGCTTGGCACCAGGGTCGGCACGGCGACGGCGGAGATGCTGGAGTTCTTCGAGCGCTTCGACGAGGAGAAATACGGCACCGACGGCGGGCCGCTGCACGACCCCTGCGTCATCGCCTATCTGCTGAAGCCGGAGCTGTTCAAGGGCCGCAACTGCAACGTGACGGTCGAAACCTCGTCCGAGCTGACCATGGGCATGACCGTGATCGACTGGTGGGGTGTGACCAAGCGGCCGCAGAACGCCATGGTGATGCGTGACATCGACCACGACGCGTTTTTCGCGCTGCTGCTGGAGAGGCTGGGGCGGCTCTGAAAGCCTCCTTCTCCCCGTTCACGGGGAGAAGGTCCCGGCAGGGGGATGAGGGGCCGCGCAAACGTCGATAATTGCCTGCAACACCGGAGCTGCCCCTCACCCGGTCGCTGCGCGACCACCCTCTCCCCGTAAACGGGTGAGGGAAGGGTGCGCTCACTTCGCCTTCGAAAAAGCCAGCCACAGGCCGCCGCCGACCAGGAAGCTGCCGCTGATCCGCGACAGCAGCTTGACCCGGCTGGCCGACAGCAGGCGTCCGGCGCGGGCGGAGGCGAGTGCGTAGGTCGAATCCGACACGGCGGCGAAGATCATCGCGGTGAGGCCCATGACCGTGATCTGCAGCGCATAGTTGCCTTCCGGGGAAATAAATTGCGGGAAGAAGGCGCCGAAGAACACCAGCGTCTTCGGGTTGCTCAGCGCCACCAGCAGGCCCTGCAGGAAGAAGCCGCCGCGCGGCTTCCGCGCCGTCCCGTCGGCGTTCAGCGTGCCCTTCGAGCGGAACATCTGCACGCCCATCCAGATCAGATAGGCGGCGCCGATCAGCCTCACCCATTCGAACCAATGGCCCATGCCCGCGATCAGCGAGGTCAGGCCGATGCCGACAATGGCGATCATGATGGCAAGCCCGGCCTGGGTGCCGGCGACATTGGCAAGGCCGGCGCGCGAGCCGTGACGGATGCTGTTGGCGATGATCAGCGTCACTGTCGGTCCGGGCACCAGGATTATGACGAGACAGGCAAGCAGATAGGCGGCGTAGAGTTCCAGCGACATGGGGGTTTCCTCGACAGAATGCCGCTATGCGACGCGGCCATGTCAAATCAATGCATGGGATCGCCGTCGGCGCAAGCCGGTGGAATTGGCACCGATAGAACCAGGCTGGCTTCAGGAGGAGGCGACCTGCCATGGCAGCGTCGCCTCATAGGCCGCTCCCGCCTTGAGCACGGCAAGGTCGCCGCGCGGCCGTCCAATCAGCTGCATGCCCATCGGCCGGCCCCTCTCGTCGAAACCGACCGGCACGTTGAGGGCCGGACAGCCGCCCAGCGTGGCGAAGGCGGAAACCTGCATCCAGCGGTGATAGCTGTCCATGTCGCGCCCGGCCACCTGGTTCGGCCAGTGGGTGGAGACCGCGAAGGGAAAGACCTGCGCGGTCGGCAGCGCGACGAGGTCGAAGCGCTCGAACAGCGACAGCAGCGTTTTGTGCCACGACGAGCGCCGCACCGTTGCGGAGTGGATTTGCGGCGCGGTGAGGTGCAGCGCCTGCTCCACTTCCCACACGGCCTCGGGCTTGAGAAGTTTGCGCTTTGCCGGATCGTCGTAGTGGGCTTTCAGCGCGCAGCCGCTGCTTGCCTGGCGCAACGTGACAAAAGCCTGCCACAGCGCTTCGAAGTCGACATCCGGCACCAGCGCCTCGCTTTGGAACGACGCGCCGGCGATCCTGCCCAAAGCTGCCTCGCAAAGATCGAGAATGCCTGCTTCCACCGGCAGATGGCCACCGAGATCGCCGAACCAGGCGATGCGGCCGCCGCCCGCCGGCGTTTGCAGTCCTTCCAGGAAAGAGCCCTGCTTATGATGCGAGAGCGGCGCGCGCGGATGGTAGCCGGCCTGCTCGTCGAGCAGCAGTGCGATGTCGCGCACATTGCGGCCCATCGGACCTTCCACGCCCATCTGCGCATGGAAGACATCGATGTCGGGACCGGCCGGGACAAGCCCCTGCGATGGGCGGAAGCCGTAGACATTGTTGTAGGCGGCTGGATTGCGCAGCGAGCCGCCGAAGTCGCTGCCGTCGGCGACGGGGAGCATGTCGAGCGCCAGCGCGACCGCAGCACCACCGCTCGAGCCGCCGGCGGTCAAGGCCGGGTCGAAGGCATTGAGCGTCGGGCCGAACACGCTGTTGTAGGTGTTCGAACCCAATCCGAATTCGGGAACATTGGTCTTGCCGATGATGATGGCGCCGGCCTTGCGCACGCGCTCGACGAAGAAATCGTCCTCCCCGGGGACGAAATCGGCAAAGATCGGCGAGCCGAAGGTGGTTCTGAGGCCCTTGGTCAAGGCAAGGTCCTTGATGGCGATCGGCAGGCCGAATAGGGATCCAGCCTCGCCGCCTCGCGCCAGGTGGGCATCGGCCCTGTCGGCTTCCGCCAGGATGTCGGCGGGTTCGCGCAGCGACACGATGGCGTTGACCTGTGGGTTCACCGCCTCGATGCGGTCGAGGAAGGCCGCGACCACCTCACGCACCGACAGGCGCCGTCGCCTGATTGCCTCGGCAAGCTCCATGGCGGACAGCCGGCAAATCTCGCTGGCCGGCGCCACGGCATGTTTCGTCACGGGTCGCATGGCTGTCATCCCCTTAAGCCCGCAGGTCTAGCTGGCAGGTTCTTGCAAGGCGGCGTCGACATCTTTTGCCAGCGGGATCGCCGGCTGGGCGCCGGGCTTCAGGCAAGCAAGCGAGCCGGCGGCGGCGGCGCGGACGAGCGCCTGCTCGAGCGGCAGGCCGGACGACAGGCCGGCGCCGAAATAGCCGCAAAAGGTGTCGCCGGCGCCGACGGTGTCGACCGGGGTGATCTTCAGCGCCGGCACCGTCAGGAAATCGTCCGGCGTCGCGGCCAGCACGCCGTCACCGCCGAGCGTGACGACGATGGTGCGCCCGGTCTTGCCGGCATAGTCGCGCATCCGCGCCGAGCGGTCGCGGCCGGCGAGCGACAGCGCCTCGCCATAGAGGTCGAATTCGGTTTCGTTGGCGACGGCATAGTCGGCCTTGGCAAGCAGGTCGGACGCCTCCGCGAGAAACGGCGCGGTGTTGAGCACACTGATCGCGCCGGCCGCCCGGGTCGCGTCGAGCGCGGCCTCGACGGTCTGCAGCGGGATCTCGTGCTGCAGCAGCACGACATCGTTCTTTTTCAGCAGGGCTTTGGTAATGTCGGCCGGCAGCACCGAATCGTTGGCGCCCGGCACCACGGCGATGACGTTCTCGCCGTCGGCGCCGACCAGGATCAGCGCCGTGCCAGTCGAGGCGAAGCTCTCTCCGACGCCAGACAGATCGACTTTCCCGTCCCTGAGCAATGCGGTTGCCTCGGCGGCGAAACTATCCTTGCCGATCGCGCCCACCATGCGCACCTTGGCGCCGGCGCGCGCGGCAGCCAATGCCTGGTTGGCGCCCTTGCCGCCGGGCGCGGTGGCGAAATGCGAGCCGCGCACCGTCTCGCCAGGTGCTGGCAAGCGGTCGACATTGGCGATGAGGTCGAGGTTGATCGAGCCGACAACGATAATCAAGAAGTGCCTCCTGCTGATTGCGCGGGAGGCTAACCCGTAAGACTGCCGGTTGCCAGTCCATCCGGGTGCCGCGTGCGTCTCTTGTCATTCGCAGCGCACCGTGACCATGCCCTGATAGTTGCCGGCCGGAAAGATGCCTGAAGATTTGGTTGCGGCGAGGTCGACCTGGATGGTGTGGGTGCCGTTGGTGACGCGCTGCGGCGAACTGCCTGGGATGTCGGTGCCCGAGCCATCGAGGCGGAAGACGGTGGCGAAAGTGGTGTTGGTGTCGCCGCCGCTTGGCGCGGAGGTAAAGGCGATAGGCGGCGGCGCCGAAACCGAAAAGCAATCGAGCAAATTGAGTATGGAGCAGAGCAGGGAGCTTGCGGTGATGGTGGCGCCGGCGCTCGACCCGCCGGCCTGCTTGGAGCCGAATATGTTGATCGCCGGGTTCGGCGTCATCGTTCCCGAGGCGCCGATCATGATCATGCAGGTGCCGATGATCGCCGACTGTGCCGGCAGGCAGAAGCCGGCGAGCGCGGCGAAGGCAAGCAGCGCGCTGCTATTTCTTCTTCTTTTTCTTGCCATGGCCGTTTCCGGTTCTGATGCTCCAGCCTTCGTCGGCCCATCCGGGTGATGTGGCGGCAGGGGCGGGGGTCACACTTGCCGTCTGGCCGTCGGCGCCGAGGCCCATCTTCAGCAGCTTCAGTTCAAGCTGCAGTCGCTCGACCTCGAGCTCGTAGAGGCGGCTGCAATCGACGCGCTTCGGCTTCCGCCCCATCGGGATCACCACGCGGCCGTAAGTGGCGAGGTCACTGTTCGACTGGCTGTTGCTGTTGCCTCTGATGACGCCGACGTCGAGATAGGCGCCGCTGCCGGAAACTGCGGAGCGGCAGGTCGTGCCGTCGGACGCATGAACCTCGTCCTGGCCCTGGGGCAAGGTGACGCCGGGCAGAGTGAAGCCCGTCTGGTTCTGGTTCAGGTTCAGGATATCCTCGGCAAACCCCTGATTTACGACCGCCCAAGCGGGCAGCAAGGAAAGGGTCAGAACCTGCGATGCCCGAAAAACTTTCCGCATATCTGTGCCCTTATTTGCGTCTGCTCGCTTGGAAAGGGGATACTCTCGGTACAGATACGCACTTTACGCTCGGTCGCGCCGTCGAACGGCACGACCACCAGAACTGGGCGCGATGCCTGGCCAGCCAGCAGGAAGGCGTTCGGCGTGATCCTGGCATCGACGGGTTGGAAATTCTGGTCATAGACATGGATTTCGACGCGTATGCGCTGGTCATACGGGTTGCCCGGGAAGACCCGCACGGCGAAGGCGTCGGTAAAGGACCTGACCTCGCCGCGCATCGGCGTCATCGACTGGCCCGACGCGGCAATGGGAACGAGGGCGACAGCCAGTGCCGCCGCCAGAATTCGAACATGTGTCAAAGCTCCCTCCTTTCGCGAGGGTGTCATTCGCAGCGAAGCGTGACCGTTGCCTGATAGTTGCCGGCGGAGAAGCGGTTGCTGCCGCCCTTGGTGCCGGCGAGATTGACCGCGACGGTCGAAGTGCCGGGCGCGGCAAGCGCGGTCGTGGTGCCGGTTTCCGCAATGGTGTGGGCACCGGTGGAGGCGAAGGTCGGCGTCCAGGTGGTGGCCGTGACATCAGAGGCGGGCACGGTGGTGGATGTGACCGGATCGACGCTGAGCGAGACACCGCCCGTGGTGTCCACCTGGACGCTGCCGGCCGAACCGCCGGCATTGTGGGAGCTCAGCGACTGAAGGTTGGTGCTGACGGTCATCGTGCCGTTGGAATTCACCGTCAGCGTGCAGGTCGCGGTTATGGTGCCGTTGAACAGGACGTTTCCGGTCGCGGCCGATGCCGTCTGGTCGATACAGGCAACAAGAACAGCTGCACCGATGGCGGTGCGGAAGAGCTTCATCGAATCCTCCTATCAAGCCGGACAGTCCGACCTAATCCAAAGGTATCCTCGCTTTATCGTGGTTAATTTAGGGTAAACTTAAATAATATTGCTTCGGCGTAACAAAGAAAACCGGCGAAACCATAGGTTGTCGCCGGTTGTATAGCTTCTAATCGCTGGAGAGTAATTATAGGAATACTTGTTGATACTGATATCTGCGGTTTTATGCAACTGAAACGGAAAAAATCGACGTTTCAGGACGCGACCTGCCCTGCTTCCCAGCCGAGGATGGCGCGCTTGCGTGTCAGGCCCCAGTGATAGCCGGTAAGCGCTCCGGATTTGCCAAGTGCGCGATGGCACGGCACGACGAAAGACATCGGGTTGGCGCCGACCGCTGCGCCCACAGCTCGGCTGGCGTTCGGTGCGCCGATCCTTTCGGCGATCGAGGAGTAGGTGCAGGCCTTGCCCATCGGGATGCGCAACAGGGCTTCCCAGACGCGCAGCTGGAAGTCGGTACCGATCATCACCACGCGCAGCGGCTGGTCGGCGCGCCACAGCGTCGGATCGAAGATGCGCGCCGCATAAGGCGCGGTGGCGCTCATGTCCTCGACATAGTTGGCGTTCGGCCAGCGGCTGGACATGTCGGCGAAGGCCGCCCGCTCGCCGCCTGGATCGTTGAAGGCGAGACCGGCCAGCCCACGGTCGGTGACCATGATCAAGGCGATGCCGAAGGGCGAGATGTGGTAGCCGTAGCGGATGGTGAGGCCGGCGCCACGCGTCTTGTAGTCGCCCGGCGACATCGCTTCGTGGGTGACGAAGAGATCGTGCAGCCGGCCAGGTCCTGACATGCCAAGCTCGAACGAGGTTTCGAGCAGCGGCATGCCTGAATCGAGCAGCTTGCGCGCATGGTCGAGCGTAACCGCCTGCAGGAAGGCCTTGGGCGACAGACCGGCCCAGCGGGTGAACAGTTTTTGCAGGCCGGTCGGGGTCTCGCCGACCTCCTCGGCCAGAATCTCCAGCGAGGGCTGGTCGCGATAGTCGAGACTGATCTTCTCGATGGCGCGGCGGACCACCTCATAGTCGCTGCCTTCGGGCGTGATGTCGTTCTCAAGGATCGCGGTCGGTTTCATGCGGGTATTCATGGTCATCTGGGCGTTCATGGCAATATCTCCTTGACCGCGAATATCGTTCTTCCTGCCCTTTGCCACCACCCGAAACTTGCCTTCCCGCTGCCCGTACCCAGATAGAGTCGGCTCGAACGGAAGTGGACAATCATGTTCGGCGAGAAGGTAAATCTGACCGGGGCAAGGGAGACCTTGCTGTTGACGCTCTACGGCAAGGCGCTGGAGAGCCGGCTACCCCATTCGCTGCTTGAGGATCGGTTCGCCGACGAGGCGGTGCGCAAGATCGATTATGATTTTTCCAGGCTCAAGGTTGATAGCAATCTCGGCATCGGGCTGGCGATCAGAGCAAAGACGCTAGACGTCCACGTTCAGGACTTTTTCGCCAGAAATCCCGACGCCATCGTGCTGCATCTGGGCTGTGGGCTCGATACCCGCATATTTCGCGTCGATCCGCCAGAAGGCGTGGACTGGTTCGATGTCGACTATCCGGACGTCATCGCGCTCAGGCGCAGGCTTTACCCGTCCCGGCAGCATTACCATTTGATCGCTTCGTCGGTGACGGAACTGGACTGGCTGACTGAGGTGCCCCGAAATCGCCCGGCCATGGTGGTGGCGGAAGGATTGACACCCTATCTCGCCGCCGAGGAAGGGCCACGTTTGTTTTCACGGCTTGTCTCGCATCTTGCCAGTGGCGAGCTGATGTTCGACGCCTACAGCCATTTCGGCCTGAAGCTGCTTCGCCTCAATCCGTCGGTCAGGGCGACGGGCGCCGAGGTCCACTGGGCCATCGAGGATCCGCACGAACTGGAGCGCGCCGTTCCGAAGCTGCGGTTCGTCGAGGACATCTCGGCCTACAAGCCGGAACACGCCGCCCGCATGGGCAGGGTAGCGAAATTGTTCGTTCGCCTTTGGAAATACATTCCCGCACTGCGCAAGATCGGCAGGCTTTTGCGCTATCGGTTCTGAAGCGCTGGTTCAGCGCGCCTTGGCGGTTGCCAGCGCGCGTGAAAAGGCCGTGGCAAAGCTCTCGCGGTCGTCGGGGTTGAGGAAGGTGCCGATCGAGACGGACTTCCCTTGAGCCTCCACCACCATCCTGGTGATGCCGATCTCGGCATGGCGGGCGATCGAGAAACGCGACCAGAACGGATTGAAGCGATGCGCTTCCGATTTGCCTGACGGCGCCGTCTTGCGGATGTCGAGGCTGGTTCGGGAGACCGACACCTCCTCGCGGGCGCGGGCGGCGCGGTAGTTGGCGCGGAAGGCGATGTAGACGCCGATCACGTCGAGGCCGAAGAAGCCGAACACCGGCCATGCGCCGCGCGACAGGAAGAACGCCCCTGTCACCAGCCAGCCGAACAGCAGCGTGCCCATCAGCACGAAAAAGCCGGTGCGGCCGAGCGAACGGTGCGGTGTCAGCAAAACGTGGAAGAAGGGCTCGTCGGCCTGGAAAGAGGCGTTTGTATCGCTCATGCCGGGATATTATAGGAAGGGTATGGCGAGCCCCAAGTCCAAAAAATCCCCGATGCCCAAAAATTCCCCGATGCCCAAGAAGGAATTGCCGCCCGGCCGGCGCGACGGCTCGAACGCCAAGCCGCGACCGAGGCCGGTCAGATCACGGTCGCTCTACAGCGCGGCCGAAGTGCATGAGATCTTCCGGCGCTTTTCCATACAGCGGCCGGAGCCGAAGGGCGAGCTCGAGCATGTCAACGCCTTCACGCTGCTGGTGGCGGTGGTGCTTTCGGCTCAAGCCACCGATGCCGGCGTCAACAAGGCGACGCGGGCGCTGTTCAAGGTCGCCGATACGCCGCAAAAGATGCTGGCGCTGGGCGAGGCCAAGGTCGGCGACTACATCCGCACGATAGGGCTCTGGCGCAACAAGGCCAGGAACGTCATTGCGCTGTCGCAGGCCTTGATCGCGGACCATGGCGGCGAGGTGCCCGACGACCGCGAGCAACTGGTCAAGTTGCCGGGGGTCGGGCGCAAGACCGCCAACGTCGTGCTCAACATGGCCTTCGGTCAGCACACGATGGCGGTCGACACGCATATACTGCGCATCGGCAACCGGCTCGGCCTGGCGCCCGGCAAGACGCCGGAGCAAGTCGAGCAAGGGCTGCTGAAGATCATACCGGACGAATACATGCGCCACGCGCATCACTGGTTGATCCTGCATGGCCGCTATGTCTGCAAGGCGCGCAAGCCGAATTGTCCGGCCTGCGTCATCGCCGACATCTGCAAGGCGGCGGAGAAGACGACCGATGTGCCGGCGCCGCTGGTGCCGATCGGGCCGCTCGGTCTGGCGGACGAAGTGGCTAATTCTCCTCCACGAACACCTCTTCGCGCTTCTTCTTGACCGCGGGCAGGAAGACGATGACGAGCACGGCGAGCGCAATGAAAAGCAGGCCGGCACTGATCGGTCTCGTCACGAAGGTGCTCGGGTCGCCGCGCGAGAGAATCATGGCGCGGCGCAGGTTTTCCTCAAGCAGCGGGCCAAGCACGAAGCCGAGCAGCAATGGCGCGGGTTCGCAGCGCAGCTTGGTCAGGAGGTAGCCGAGGATGCCGAAGAAGGCGACGGCGTAGAGGTCGAACACGTTGGTGCTGACGCTGTAAACGCCGATCGAGCAGAACGCCATAATGATCGGGAAGAGCACGTAGTAAGGGATCGTGAGGAGCTTCACCCAAAGCCCGATCAGCGGCAGGTTCAGGACGATCAGCATCAGATTGCCGATCCACATCGAGGCGATGATGCCCCAAAACAGGGCCGGCTGTTCGGTCGCGACATTGGGGCCGGGTACGATGCCCTGGATGATCATCGCGCCGATCATCAGCGCCATCACCGGGTTGGCCGGAATGCCGAGCGTCAGCATCGGGATGAAGGAGGTCTGGGCGCCGGCATTGTTGGCCGATTCCGGTCCTGCGACGCCTTCGATGGCGCCCTTGCCGAATTCCCCCGGATTTTTCGATACGCGCTTTTCGACCGTGTAGGAGGCAAAGGCGGCAAGGATCGCGCCGCCTCCCGGCAGGATGCCGAGCGCCGAACCGATGATCGTTCCGCGCACGATGGGCGCCGCCATGCGCCGAAAATCCTCGCGGGTCGGCATGAGGCCGGAGACCTTGCGGATCAGCACGGAGCGCTCATGCTCGTTCTCGAGGTTGCGCAGGATCTCGGCGACGCCGAAGACGCCGACCGCCACCGCGACGAAATTCAGCCCGTCCGCATATTCGGTGATGCCGAGCGTGAAGCGCGGCGTGCCGGTGTAGATGTCGGTGCCGACAATGCCGAGCAGCAGGCCGAGCACGACCATCGCCAGCGCCTTGACGATCGAGCCATGGGCAAGCGCGACGGACGAGACGAGGCCGACGATCATCAGCGAAAAATATTCGGCCGCGCCGAATTCCAGCGCGATCGCCGTCAGCGGCGGGGCAAAGATGGCGACGAGGAAGGTCGACACCGTGCCGGCAAAGAACGAGCCTATCGCCGCGATCGCGAGTGCCGCCCCGGCGCGGCCATTCTTGGCCATCTGATAGCCGTCGATTGCGGTGACTGCCGAAGAGGATTCGCCGGGCATATTGATGAGAATGGCGGTGGTGGAGCCGCCATATTGCGCGCCGTAATAGATGCCGGCGAGCATGATGAGGGAGGACACCGGGTCACCGATCTGGAAGGTGATCGGCAAGAGCATGGCGATGGTTGCGGTGGCGCCGATGCCGGGCAGGACGCCGATCAGCGTGCCGAGAAGGACGCCGATCAGGCAGAAACCAAGATTTGTCAGCGATGTCGCCGTCGAAAAGCCGAGCGCAAGGTTGGCGAGGAGTTCCATGGTCATCTCCTCACATTGGCAGCCACGGGCCAAAGCGCTGGAACGGCAGGCCGAGTGCGTAACTGAAGACGAGGAACGCAAACAGCGTCAGGCCGGCCGACAGCATGAGCGCGGTCAGCGGCTTCATGCGGGCGCTGGCAAACGATGCGATCAGCGCCGTCAGGAAGATCGACGGGATGAAGCCGAGGCCGCGCACCGTCAGGCCGAAGAAGATCGGAGCGGGGAGGATGAACAACATGCCGCGCCAAGCAATGTGGCCGATCGGCTCGCTCTCGAAGCGCACCGCCTGGACGAGGATGACGACGCCAAGCAGGATCAGCACGACCGCCAGGGCCAACGGGAAATAGCCTGGCCCCATGCGGAAGGCGGTGCCGATTTCGAGACCGAGCGACTGAGCCGCGAAAAATGCGCCGAAAGCGATGAACAGCGCGGCGCATAGGCCGTTGGTCCTGTCGATTGCGAAAGGTTTCATGACGTTCCTCCCAGGCTCGCGTCTGGAGCGCGAGACGCTGCATGCGAAAACGGGGCCGAAGCGAAAACGGGGCGCTGGTGGCGGCCCGTTCGAAATCTCAGTCGGCGTACTGGCCGGCGGCTTCGATGATCGGCTTCCAGCGCCCGATCTCGCCTTCCAGCTTGGCCTTCAGCGCGGCCGGCGTCGCGTCGGCCTCGGGTGACGGCTTGGTGCCGAGTTCGGCGAAACGGGCGGCGACGTTCTGGTCCTTCAGTGCGACCTGCAGCGATTTCGACAGCCGTTCGGTGATCTCGGCCGGCGTGCCCTTGGGGGCATAGATGCCGTGCCAGATGCCGACCTGCACCTCGGGAAGGCCGCCTTCCGTCGTCGTGGGGACGTCCGGCAGCACGTCGAGGCGTTCCGGCGAGGTCACTGCGTAGGCCTTGATCGTGCCGCCCTTGATCTGCTTCGTGGTATTGGTCGTCTGGTCGCACATGATGTCGACCTGGCCGCCGAGAAGGTCGGTCATCGCCGGGCCAGTGCCCTTGTATGGCACGGTAACCAGCGGCGTCTTGATGCCGCTCATGAACAGCATGCCACACAGATGCGAGGCCGCACCTATGCCGGCATTGGCCACGGTGATGCTGTCCTTGTTGGCCTTGGCGTACTCGACCAGCCCCTTCAAGTCGGTCGGCTCGAGGTCCTTGCGGCCAACAATGGTCATCGGCACCTCGGTGACGAGGCCAACATATTCGAAGGCGTTCAGCGTGTCGTATGCGAGCTTCCGGTATAGCGTCGCACTGGTCGCCATGCCGATATGATGCAGGAGCAGCGTATAGCCGTCCGGCTCCGCTTTAGCGACGCGACCGGCGCCCAGCGTGCCGCCGGCACCGCCGACATTCTCGACGATGACCTGCTGGCCGAGATCCTTCGACATGGCTTCCGCGACGAGGCGCGTCACCGTGTCGGTCGGGCCACCGGCCGCAAACGGCACCACGACAGTGATGGTGCGTTCGGGATAGGTCTGGGCGCCTGCGGCGAACGGATAAAGGATGGCAGCAGCGGCGGCTGCGAGAGCGGCGACAAATTTTCTCATAGTGGTTCCTCCCAGAATTCTGATCTGCAACCACTGCGCGGAGTTCCTCTCAACACCGGCTGTGGATAGAGCAATAATTAGCGCAAGCTAGCAGATTGCAATCGGACTGAAACGGCAAACTGCTGATATCCGCAACTGTCCGCACCCAATGGGTGAAGGGATGCGCAATCTAGTAGCCGTAGCCGCGTGCCATTGCCGCCGCAAAGACCGGGATCAGCAGGAAGATGAACGCTTCGGCGCGCACATAGCTGCGCGCGGATGCGAGTTCCGCCGCCGGTACCCGGAAGCCGGGGCTACCTGCCTGTTCCAGGAGATGAAGCGGACGGTCGGGATGATCGACAGCAGACCGACGGTGGCGAAGGCCGCCATCTTGGCCCAGAACATCCAGTTGTAGGCATAGAATTCCCAGCCCTTCAGGCCATAGAAGACGCGACCGATGCCGACGATGATGATCAGCGTGGCGATGATGCCGTAATGGCGATCGATACCGGCAAGCCGCTTGAGCGTCGCGGCGGGCAGGTCGCTGCGGATCAGCACAAATTCGGCGCCGATGATGCCGGCCAGCGAAAACACCAGCAGATGATGGATGATGGCCAGCACGAGGTCGGTGGTATCCATGCTTTCTCCCTTCGATCGGACGGCGCGGCAAGGAGCGCCTGAATCGGCACCGGCCGAAGAGTAGCATCGTCGATCAAAATTCCCAGATACGCCGGTGGTGGACATCTGGCCGTCGGCGCTATTGACGCCATCTGCTGACAGTCCGGTCGTCCTGGAAGATGATCCATGCTGTCGTGGCCCTTGCCCCACGCAAGCCATTTGCTAGGCGCAGGACAGCTCAACCGAGGCAAATCCCATGGTCAGTCCAAAGGCAGCCGGCGCACCGGTCATCGAAACGGCGCGCACCATTCTCAGGACGCACCGGCTGGATGATTTCGACACCTATGTCGCCATGTGGGCCGATCCCGGCGTCACCCGTTTCATCGGCGGCAAGCCGCGCACGCGCGAGGAAAGCTGGATGCGTTTCCTGCGCCATGCCGGCCTGTGGTCGCTTCTGGGCTACGGCTTCTGGGCAATCGAGGACAAGGCCACCGGCAGCTTCATCGGCGAGGCCGGCTTCCACGACCTCAAGCGCGATATCGAGCCGTCGATCGAGGGCGTGCCGGAGGCCGGCTGGGCGCTGGCACCTGAGGCGCACGGCCAGGGATTGGCCAGCGAAGTCGTGAGACGGGTTCTCGCCTGGGGCGACGAGATGTTCAAGGGTGCAAGAACCGTCTGCATCATCGATCCGGAAAACACCGCATCGCTGAATGTCGCGGCAAAGTGCGGCTACAAGGAATTGCTGCGGACCACCTATCACGATGCGGCGACGATCCTCCTGGAACGGCAGGCTTAGAGCAATTCCAGGAAAGTGCTCAGCGGCCCCGTTATCCGAGCTTGCGCAACTTGCGCGCAAGCTCGCTCCAAGGGTCGTCGATGCCCGGTCCTGCACCAGGTTTCAGCAGGGGCGTCGAAGCGTCGAAAGGTTGCGGTCCGGCGATCGCATAGCCTTGCGCATAGTCGACGCCGATTGTCTTCAAGGCCTCGACGATGCTTTCGCTTTCGACGAACTCAGCAATGGTGCGCTTGCCCATCACCTTGCCGATATGATGGATCATCTCGACCATGGCGCGGTCGATCCGATCGTCCAGCATGTCCTTGACGAAGCTGCCGTCGATTTTCAGATAGTCGACGGGCAGGTGCTTCAGATAAGCGAAGGACGACATGCCGGAGCCGAAGTCGTCGAGGGCGAAGCGGCAGCCCAGTTCGCGCAGGTCGGCTTTGAAACGCATGGCGTTGGTGAGGTCGGCAATCGCGCTGGTCTCCGTGATCTCCAGGCAGATCATGCCCGGCGGAATGCCATGGACGTCGAATTGTTCGCGCAGGAAGCCGAGGAAGGTGTCGTCGCCGAAACTTGCGCCGGATAGATTGACCGCGCAGGTGGCGATGGGAGCGGCCTGCGGGTTGGCAAGGCGGGCAGCCAAAACGCCGAAAGTGTTGCGCACGACCCAGCGGTCGATCGACGGCATCAGGCCATAACGCTCGGCTGCCGGAATGAAGCTGGCCGGCGAAACGATGAGGCCATCCTCGTCGGTCAACCGCAGCAGTATTTCGACATGGGCACCGGCCTCGGCCGCGGCGGCGTTGAGCGGCCAGATCTTCTGCGCATGAAGCTTGAAGCGGTCCTCTTCCAGCGCGGCGTGCAGGCGTTGCACCCAGGCCATTTCGTTGCATCCGATTGGTTTTGAATGCTCTTAACTGTCTGACGTCTGTAATGCAGGAGAGCAGGCACAGACCAGAAACCGTGGACACGCCGGCGCTTTACGCGTGGGGATCGGCTTTCGATAGGGCATGTTCGAGCATCGATGCGTCTTCCCCGAAAGCGCGCGTGGCGCGGGCTGCCGCCGCCAGCAGGGATGGCGTCATGCGCCGCAGAAAGGCCGCATCGACACGTGTGCTCGGGCCGGCCAGCGTCAGCACGCCAAGCAGAGTGCGCCCCGGGCCGAACACCGGTGCGGACACGCCCGCCGTCTCGGGGTCGCGGTCGCCCACCGACAGATAATGATAGGTCGCGCGGATGGTTTCGTAGGGCTCGCCCGGCTCGCCGGAGAACGCCGCCAGCACGCGGCCTCCCGAACCCAGTCGCAGCGGCAGCACGTCGCCTTCCCTGATGGTGTAGCGGATCGGATGCTTGGATTCGACACGGTAGAGACAGGTGCGGAAATCGCCCGAGCGGACGTAGAAGGCGACGCTCTCCCAGCTCTGCTCGGCCAGGTCGCGCATGATCGGCAGCAGGATGTCGACCGCCGCCACCGAACGCTGGTAGATCGCGCCAAGCCGGAAGGTTGCCGGGCCGACGCGGTAGCGGCCGTCATCCAGGCGTTCCAGCAATTGACCGCGCAGCAGCGAACCCGCCAGCCTCAGGATCGTGCTCTTGTAGAGACCGGTGCGTGCGGCGATTTCGGCAAGGCTGAGCGACTTGTCAACCGAGGCGAAGGCGTCGAGAATGGCGATGGCGCGATCGAGTGCGGCAACGCCGTCCGCTGATGCGGATCTGGGCCGTATGTCATTCATCTGTTTGACGATTTCGTTTCGGTTCCCGGTTCGGACGAAGACCCCAACCGGGCAAACTATGCCGGATGCCACGCATTCTGTCCAGTAGAATGCTGTTCCTGTTGACAGAACGCGGTAACATCTGCTTGAACTTGGAGGCGGGTCTGAATTCAGGCCACGTTTCTGGCAGGCACCGGAGGAGGTGTCGCGATTTGGAGGAATCCCATGCTGAACAGACGCAAATTCCTGACGAGCACCGCCGCGGCAGGCGCCGCCGGTTTCGCCGCACTGCACTTCACACCCGCTTTCGCACAGGACGCACCGCAGATCCAGATCTTCGTGCCGGCTGCGCCCGGTGGCGGCTGGGACCAGACGGCGCGCACTATCGACCAGGTGCTGCGTTCTGAAAAATTGATTTCCGGCTCGCAGATCACCAATGTCGGCGGCGCCGGCGGCACGGTCGGCCTGCCGCAGTTCGTCAACCAGTGGAACGGCAAGGGCAATTCGCTGATGGTGGCCGGCATGGTCATGGTCGGTGCCATCATCGCCAACAAGTCGGCCAACAACCTCACCGAGGTGACGCCGATCGCACGCCTCACCGGGGAATTCGAAGCGCTGGTGGTGCCGGCCGCCTCGCCGTTCAAGACGGCCGCCGATTTCGTCACCGCGCTGAAGGCGGACCCGACCAAGGTGCCGGTGGCCGGCGGCTCCGCCGGCGGCTCGGACCATATCCTGTTCGGCCTGATCGCCAAGACGGCCGGCGTGCCGGCGACCAACCTTTCCTACGTGCCGTTCGCCGGCGGTGGCGAGGCACTCTCGGCTTTGCTCGGCAACCAGGTCGCGGCCGGCATTTCCGGTTATGGCGAGTTCGCCGAACAGGTCAAGGCGGGCGCGCTGCGGCTGCTCGCGATCTCGGCCGACAAGCGCCAGGATGGCATCGACGCGCCGACGCTGAAGGAGGCCGGCATCGATGTCGAACTGTTCAACTGGCGCGGCGTCTTTGCACCGCCCGGTGTCTCCGACGCTGACAAGGCGGCGATGGTCAAGTTGGTCGAGACAATGGCCAAGAGCGAGGCCTGGGCAACGGAGTGCAAGAACCGCAACTGGACGCAGATCCTGCTCACCGGTGACGACTATGCCAAGTTCCTCATCGAGGACACTGCCCGTATCACTGCGATCCTCAAGGATCTCGGCCTCGCCTGATGCTTCCCAAGGGGGCGGCCCGCGCCGCCCCTTTCTGGAGGCTCCGCAACCGCATGGACATGCGATCCATCGCGGGTGAGACTGCGGTCAGGGCCGGCCGTGGGAGGCTGGCCATCTTGGGAGGACATTCATGAGCACCAGCGACCAGCAGGCGCCGCCGCGGCACCTTGCAATGCCCGAATTGTTGATCGGCATCGGGCTTCTCGCCTGCGCCGCGGCCGTGGCCTGGCAGACGTTGGCGATCCCGGTATCGCCGCTTTACTCCAAGGTCGGCCCGACCGTCTTTCCCTATCTCACCATGACAGGCATGTTGGTGCTTTCCCTGCTCCTCATCGTCGCCGCGCTGAGGGGCGGCTGGCAGCCGGAGGAGGAAAAGGAAACGCCGACCGACTGGAAGGCGATGGGCTTCGTGGCTGCCGGACTGGTCGCCAACCTGCTGCTGATCCATCCGCTGGGCTTCACCGCCGCCTCGGTGATCATGTTCGTCCTCATCTGCTACGGGTTCGGCAGCAAGCATCCGTTGCGCGATGCACTGCTTGGACTGATCCTGGCGCTCGCGGCCTATTTCGGTTTCGCCAGAGCGCTCGGCGTCAACATTGGTGCCGGCTTCATCGAGAACCAGCTGAACACGGTCATCAACGCGATCATCGGCATGGCGAGGGGCTGAAGCGATGGAAACCCTCAATCAACTCGCCCATGGATTTTCGGTCGCCTTCACGCCGGTCAACCTCATGTGGTGCCTGCTCGGCACGACATTGGGAACGGCGATCGGCGTGCTGCCCGGCCTCGGGCCGGCGCTGACCATCGCCTTGCTTTTGCCGATCACCTACCAGGTGGCGCCGGAAGCCTCCTTCATCCTGTTCGCCGGTATCTATTACGGCGCCATGTATGGCGGCTCGACGACGTCGATCCTGCTCAACACGCCGGGCGAAAGCGCCACCATCGTCACGGCGCTGGAAGGCAACAGGATGGCACGCTCCGGCCGCGGCGGCGCGGCATTGGCGACGTCGGCGATCGGCTCCTTTGTCGCCGGCACCATCGGCACGCTCGGCGTCGCCTTCCTGGCGCCGATCGTGGTCAAGTTCGCGCTGGCATTCGGGCCGGCCGAGTATTTCTCGCTGATGGTGCTGGCCTTCATCACCGTGTCGGCGGTGCTCGGCTCGTCGTCGGTGCGGGGGCTCACCAGCCTGTTCGCCGGCTTCGTCATTGGCATGATCGGCGTCGACCTGCAGACCGGCCAGCCACGCTTCACTTTCGGCATGGGCGAACTGCTCGACGGTGTCGACGTCATCATCGTTGCGGTCGGCCTGTTCGCGGTCGGCGAGACGCTCTACATGGCGTCGCGCCGCTACGCCGGCAAGGACGAGATCGTGCCGCTGAAAGGCTCGCTCTACATGACCGCGGCCGAATGGGGTCGCTCGTGGAAGGCGTGGCTGCGCGGTGCGGCGATCGGCTTTCCGATCGGCGCCATGCCGGCCGGCGGCGCCGAAATCCCGACCTTCCTGTCCTACGCCATCGAGAAGAAGCTTTCGAAACACAAGGAGGAGTTCGGCACGGTCGGCGCCATCGAAGGCGTTGCCGGTCCGGAAGCGGCCAACAATGCCTCGGCCGCCGGCGTGCTGGTGCCGATGCTGACGCTCGGCCTGCCGACCTCGGCGACCGCGGCGATCATGCTGTCGGCCTTCCAGAGCTACGGCATCAATCCAGGGCCGCTGCTCTTGACGACGCAGGCCAATCTGGTTTGGGGCCTGATCGCCAGCCTGTTCATCGCCAACGTCATCCTGGTCATCCTCAACCTGCCGCTGATCGGGCTCTGGGTGCGGCTGTTGAAAATCCCGGCGCCGCAGCTCTATGCGGGCATCCTGGTCTTTGCCACCGTCGGCACCTACGGCATCTCGCAATCGCCGATCGATCTCGTCATCCTCTATCTGCTGGGTGCTGCCGGCTTCCTGATGCGGCGCTTCGATTTCCCGACCGCGCCTGTGATCATCGGCATGATCCTCGGGCCACTCGCCGAGACGCAGTTCCGTCGGGCGATGACCATCTCAAATGGCGACTGGTCGGTGTTCTACACGCACAAGCTGTCGCTGACGCTGCTGACGCTGGCCTTCATCGGCCTGGCGGGGCCGCATATCTGGGCCTTCATCGAGCATCGCCGGCGGCGCGGGCCAGAGAATGTGCCCGGCGATGCCTGACCTGTCTGGAGCATCATGACCGATCTGCTTTCCGGCATCCGCGTCCTCGATCTGACCAATGTGCTGGCCGGCCCGTACTGCGCCTACCAGCTAGCACTGCTCGGCGCCGATGTAATCAAGGTCGAGGCGCCGCAAGGCGGCGACCTGGCGCGTCAGCTCGGTGCCTCGCCGAAACTTAACCAGGCCGGCATGGGCGCCTCGTTCCTGGCGCAGAACGCCGGCAAACGATCGGTGGTGCTCGATCTGAAGAAGGAAGTCGATCGCGAGCGCTTCCTCGATCTGGTCGCCTCCGCCGACGCACTGGTCGAGAATTTCCGGCCGGGGGTCATGGACCGACTTGGCCTCGGCTATGAGAGGCTGAAAGAGGTCCGCCCCGGCCTAGTCTATTGCGCCATATCGGGGTTCGGCCAGACCGGGCCGATGCGCGACAATCCAGCCTATGACCAGATCATCCAGGGCCTTTCCGGCATCATGAGCATCACCGGCACGCCGGAGACGGCGCCATTGCGCGTCGGCTACCCGGTCGCCGACACGCTGGGCGGGCTGGTCGGGGCGTTTGCGATCGCCGCGGCACTGGTGAAGCAGAGAGTGTCCGGCGAGGGCGCCTTCCTGGACGTGTCGATGCTGGAATGCACGCTCTCGGCATTGGGCTGGCCGGTGTCCAACTATCTGACGGCCGGCGTCGAGCCGCAACCGATGGGCAATGAGAACATGACGGCGGCTCCTTCCGGCGCGTTCCGCACCGGCGACGGCCTGCTCAACATCGCCGCCAACAAGCAGGAGCAGTTCGTTACGCTGTGCCAGTTGATCGGTCGGCCGGAACTGGTGTCGGATCCGCGCTTTGCCGAGCGCGAGACGCGCAAGAGGAACCGCGTTGCGCTGAAAGGGCTGATCGAGGAAGCCCTGGCGGGCGCCTCGGCCGCCGTCTGGGAAGAGAAGCTCAGCCGCGCCGGCGTGCCGGCGGGGCGGGTGCTGACGATCCCGCAAGTGCTCGACGAAAAGCAAGTCATCGAACGCGACATGACCACGCGCTTCGATGGCCTGCCCGGCCTGGACAGGCCGCTGACCGTCGTGCGCGGCGGTTTCATGGTCGACGGCGCGGCCCCCTTGCCGACCAGGGCGCCACCGGTGCTGGGCGAGCACATGGACGAGATTTTCGCCGACCTGCCGCCGCGAGCCAAGACAAGGGCGCGGGCATGAGCGGTCCGGAGAAGAAGACCGGCCGCGAGCGCGGCGAGGAGTGGTGGCAGACCGATATCATCGAGATGCGGCCAGGCGTGATCCGGCTGCGCGGCTATGAAATCCAGGAGCTGATCGGCCGCGTCAGTTTTCCGGCGATGATCTGGCTGATGCTGCGCGGCGAACTGCCAGGCGAGGAGCAGGCGGCGCTGCTTGGCATCGCGCTGGGCGCGGCCGTCGATCACGGTCCGCAGGCGCCATCGATCGCCATTGCCCGCATGGCAGCGACCTGCGGCGTCGGCATCAACAGCGCCATGGCCTCGGCCATCAATGTGCTCGGCGACGTGCATGGCGGCGCCGGCGAACAGGCGCTTTCCTTCTATGGCGATGTTGCCGCGGCTATGGATCAAGGCACGGCGCTTGCCGATGCCGTGACGGCGCGGCTCGATCGGTTCCTCGCCGAGGAAAAGGGCTATGTGCCGGGTTTCGGCCATCGCTTCCATCCCATCGATCCACGCGCCCCGCGCCTGATCGAAGTGACCCGCGATTTTGCCGCGCGCAGCGTCATCGGCGGGCGCTTCGCCGACATCGCCGAAGCGATTGAGGTCGAGCTTGCGCAGCGCAAGGGCAAAACTATCCCGCTCAACATCGATGGCGCTACCGCCGTGATCTATGGCGAGCTCGGCTTTCCGCCGGCGCTGACGCGCGGCCTGTTCGTGCTGTCGCGCTCGGTGGGCATATTGGCGCATGCGTGGGAGCAATCGCAGCAGAGCGACCGCAACAAGGGGCCACTGCCACGGGAATGGCTGTGGGCCTATACAGGCACGCCTGTGCGGCCATTTCCCGGGCGCGACGAGGAAAGCCACTGAGGCGACGCGTCAGAGCCCGCCGGCGGGCTCAGCCTGGGGGAGCTTCAAATCCCTGAGCAGCGTGGAAAGATCCGGCTCGTCGATGAGCAGCGCCGCGTCTTCCGGCGCCAGCCATGCCCGCTGTCGGCTTTCGGCCTCCTGCCAGTTCGCCAGTTCCTCGGTCACTTCCAGCAGGTAGACAATGACGTCGACACGGATGAAGCCGCTAGCCAGCCTTTTCCAGTAGGAATAGCTGCCGGCCGGGTCTTTCAATGTCTTGCCGAGAACGCCGGCTTCCTCCCGCGCCTCGATCATGGCTGCCTTGCGCCCGCTCTTGCCCTTCATCGGCCAGCCCTTGGGCACGATGAACCGCCTGGTCGTGCGCGACGTGACCAGCATGACCTCGATATCGCCATCCGCGCCCAGCCGAAAGGGAATGGCCGCGACCTGGCGGATCCGGTCACCCTTTTTTGCCCTGCGTACCGCTTTCTTCTTGGTCGGCGCCATTTGCCCAAAACCCAGTCGAGACAGCATCTCCGTTGCGCGAGAGAGCTGCCGTCGTGCAAACCCCAAACCCGCCCTCGATGCAATGTGACATTTCCGGCAGATAAGTCGGCTAAATAAATCGAAAATGCCGGCTTGTCAGCGGCAGCCCGTTAGAACTGCGTTGCCCAGCACCGTGCAAGGCGGCTTGACCACCGGCACCTGCGGTCGAGGCTGCGGCACGATTTGACGATCCTCGGCGCGATATTGCTGCTGCTGTTGCTGGAATTGCCGCCGCTGCATCCTGTTTTGCAAGGCCTGCAAGTCGTTCTGCTGGATCAGAATATTACGATTTGTTGGAGTAACGGCTTGCGCCAAGGCATACGGGGCTGCAACCGGCAGCATGACTGTTGCCAGCATGGCCGACATGAAGACCGTCGATAGACGAAGCTGCGGCATCGATCCGCTCCCGCGTGAAGAACCTGCCATTTATATAGGGCATTTGACCGGCGGTGCCATGGGCGATGGGGCCTGGTGCCGGTGGCGTTCAACGCCGACATCATGCCACTGCTGCAGACGGCACCACCTTGAAGATCAATGCGGTCGCGGTGGATTCGGGACAACCGATCAGCTTCGCCATCTCGCTCAACGGCTTCGGCGGCGCGCTGGCCAGAACTGCCGAACTCTCGGCCGACTGAGCGCCGCCCGCGCGAACGCTCAGAAGGCGTGTTTGAGCGCGCTCAGTCGACCTCGCGCAGGCGATATCCGACGCCGGTCTCGGTGGTGATGTAGCGCGGCTGGTCGGGCGTCCTCTCGATCTTCTGCCTGAGCTGGCGGACGTAGACCCTGAGATATTGCACATCGGTGGAATCGCCCCAGACCTGCTTCAGCAGGAAATGGTGGGTCAGCACCTTGCCGGCGTGCTGCACCAGGATGCGCAATATGTCGTATTCCTTCGGCGAGAGTTTTACCTCCTTGCCTTCGACCTTGACGATGCGCTTGACCAGGTCGACCATGAGGTCGCCGGTGTGGAACACCGGCTTCTCGCCCTGCTGCTGGAACTTGTGGCGCAGCGCCACGCGGATGCGCGCGACGAGCTCGTTCATGCCGAACGGCTTGGTGACATAATCATCGGCGCCGAGCTCGAGCGCCTGGACGATGCCGGTCTCGTCGGTACGGCTGGACAGGATGACCACGGGAATATCGAGGCCGTCGTCGCGCCACTTGCCGAGCAGCTCGTGGCCGGTCATGCCGGGCAGGCCGAGATCGAGCAGGATCAGGTCAGGGCGCTCCGTTTCCATGAGCTCAATCGCCGCCTTTGCGTTTGGCGCCTCCGAGACCGCATAGCCCTGGCTGCCGAGGCCGACGCGAAGCAGTTTGCGGATCGGCGGTTCGTCATCGACGACCAATATGGTGACGTTCTGATGCGTCATGCCAAATCACCAACAGTCTGGTCGTCCGATTTGGGCTCGGTCACCTCAGGCAGCTCCGTCGGCACCGGCATGCGGATGGTGAAGATCGCGCCCGGGCGGTCTGTCCGGTTTGCCGCCGAGATGGTGCCTCCCATCGCTTCGATGAAACCACGGCAGATCGACAGGCCAAGGCCGGTGCCGGCGCGCACCTGGTCGCGCTTGCGCACCCGGTAGAAGCTGTCGAAAATCCGCTCCAGATCGGCGGGTGGAATGCCCAGACCCTCGTCCATGATCTGCAGGATGACAAAACCATTGTCGACCCAGGCCTGCAGCCGGATCGTCGATCCGGGCGGCGCATATTTCGCGGCGTTGTCGAGGAGATTGAACAGCGCCTGCTCGAACAGGACGGGGTCGAGCCGCAGCATCGGCAGATCGGAGGGGATGTCTATCTCGGTCTTGTGCTCCCCGATGATCTTGTGCGCCCGGCTCAAAGCCGAACCGACGATGTCGCCGACAAAGTGGAAGGCGTAGTTCGGCTCCATGGCGCCGGATTCGATCTTGGTCATGTCGAGCAAATTGGCAATGAAGCGGTTCAGCCGCTCGGATTCATCGAGCACGGTCGACAACAGCTCGGCCCGGTCCTTCTCGGGCAGCGCCGGCGCGAATTCGCGGAGCGTGCCGGCGGCGCCCATGATGGCGGCGAGCGGCGTCTTTAGGTCATGCGAGATCGAGGTCAGCAGCGCTGAGCGCAAACGGTCGGCCTCGGCCGCGAGCTTGGCGCGGTCGACGTCGGCGACAAGTTGGATGCGCTCGATGGCGACGGCTGCCTGGTCGGCGAGCGCGTCGAGCAGACGCTGCTGCTCCGGTGTCAGCAGCGGCCCCTGCTTGTCATTGTCGAGGCCGACGACGCCGACGGCCGTGCGTCCCGTGCGCAGGGGAAGGTAGAGGCGTTTTGCGCCGGGCAGCGTGTCGGCGCCGCGTCCCGCGGCGCGGTCGTGCTCCCAGGCCCAGCGGGCGGCCGCGATGTCCGCCTCGGCCAGCGTGTCGTCGGGCGGATAGCCGGCCTTGACGGTGATCGTGCCGTTCTCGGGCAGGAGCAGCACGACCCGCAGCTTCAGCATCGAGGCGATCTGGAAGGCGGTGGCCCACAGCACGTCGTCCAGCGTGCCGGCGCCGGCGAGCTTCTTTGAAAAGAGATAAATATCTTCCGTGGCCCGTGCGCGGGAGCGGGCGGCGATCGCCTGGCGCTGAACGCGCGCCGTCAGGTTGCTGGCGATGACGGCGACAACGAGGAAGACGGCAAGCGCGACAATGCTTTCCGGGTCCCGGATCGTCAGCGTGTAGCGCGGCTCCAGGAAAAAGAAGTTGAAGGCAAGGGCGCTGACGAAACAGGCGTACAGCGCCGGCCAGAGCCCGCCGGTCACCGCCGACGTCAACACCCCGATGAGGAAGATGATCGCGAGATTGCGGACGTCGAGAAACTGGTCGAGAAGCACGGCAAAGGCGAGCGAGCCGGTGACGAAGGCCGTGGCCTTGAGATAGGGCCAGATATCGAACTGCCACTGCTCGTCCGCCGCCTTGACGCTCCTGGCGTTGGCCTCGATGCCCCGCTCGGTTCCCGAAATGACATGGACGCTGATGTCGCCGGCATTGCGGATGAGATCGTAGGTGAGGGAACCTTCGATCAGTTCGCGCCAGCGCGATCGGGTCGGCCTACCGATGACGATATGGGTGAAATTGTTCGCAGTCGCGTGGCGGACGATGTCCTGCGCGACGTACTGACCAGGAATCGTCGTCACCTCGGCGCCGAGTTGCTCGGCAAGGCGCAGCAATGTCGCCAGCCGATCCTTGTCCTCCTCGGACACGACAGCCGAACGAGGTGTATCGACGTGAAGCGCCGTCCAGGGCGCGCGGAGCCGATCGGCCAATCTGCGCGCATAGCGGACGCGAGCCGCCCCGCCCGGACGTGCGTCGACGCAGACGAGGACCCTTTCGCCTGCCGCCCACGGCCCTGGAATGGCGTTCGCCTGCATGTGGTTGAGCAACTGCTCGTCGACGCGCTGGGCCGTGCGCCGCAGCGCCAGTTCCCGAAGTGCCGTCAGATTGCCCGGCGAGAAATAGTTCTCGATGGCGCGCTGGGCGGTGTTGGGAAAATAGACCTTGCCTTCCCTCAGCCGCTGGATCAGGTCGTCGGGGGTGAGATCGATGATCTCTATGTCGTCGGCCTGGTCGATGATGGAGTCGGGAACCGTCTCGCGCACCCTGACATGGGTGATCTGCGCCACGACATCGTTCAGACTCTCGACATGCTGGATGTTGAGCGTCGTGTAGACGTCGATGCCGTTCGCCAGGATTTCCTGGACATCGAGATAGCGCTTGGGATGGCGACTGCCCGGCGCGTTGGTGTGGGCGAGTTCGTCGACGAGAACCAGCTTGGGGCGGCGGGCGAGGATGGCATCGATGTCCATCTCGTCCAGCACGCGCCCCTTGTAGTCGACCTTTTGGCGCGGGATGACCTCGTAGCCTGCCACCAGCGCCAGGGTTTCCTTGCGGCCGTGCGTCTCGACGACGCCAATCACCACGTCCGTGCCGTCGGCCAGCCTGGCGCGGCCCGCCATCAGCATCTCGTAGGTCTTGCCGACACCGGGTGCGGCGCCGAGGAATATCCTCAGGCGGCCGCGCTCCTCCCGCTCCGCATGCTCCAGCAGGGCGTCCGGAGAGGGTCTGTTGTCGTTGCTTCTGTCCTCTGGCATTTGATCCTAGCGGGCCAACGTTTCACGGAAACGCAGAACCGCTCTATCTCTTTGTTTTCACGCAATTCCGGACGGAAAACCGCTGCGCACTTTTTCCTGGAATTGCTCTAGATATGGACGGCGCCGGGGACGCTGTCGACCCCGGCCGATGCCATTCACTGCTTCGTGGTCTCGTCCAGCGCAAGGTTGAGGGCCAGCACGTTGACCACGGGCTCGCCCATGAAGCCAAGCTCGCGGGCCTCGACATGGCTGTCGACAAGCGCCTTGATCTTGGCTTCATCGACGCCCCTGGCCTTGGCCACCCTGGCAATTTGGAAATAGGCCGCTTCCGGGCTGATATGCGGGTCGAGGCCGCTGCTGGAGGTCGTCACCAGATCTATCGGAACCGGCTGGTTCGGGTTCTCCGCCTTCAGCTTCTCGGCGTCGCCCTTGATGCGGTCGATCAGCTTCTGGTTGGTGGGGCCGAGATTCGAACCGCTGGAGGAGGTCGCGTTGTAGCCGTCGCCGGCAGCCGACGGGCGGCCGTGGAAATAATGGTCGCTGGCGAAGGCCTGGCCGATCAGTTCGGAACCGACGACCTTGCCGTCCTTCTCGATCATGCTGCCATTGGCCTGGCGCGGAAACAGCGCCTGGGCGACGCCGGTCATGCCGATCGGATAGATGAGGCCGGTCAGCACGGTGAAGAAGACGATCATGATGATCGCAGGTCTGATTTGGGTGAGCATGGACGTGGTTCCTTAGGCGAGGCCGATGGCGGTGATGATCATGTCGATCGCCTTGATGCCGACGAACGGAACGATGATGCCGCCGAGGCCGTAGACGAGCAGGTTGCGGCTGAGCAGCGCGCCGGCACCGATGGCGCGGTATTTGACGCCCCTCAGCGACAGCGGGATCAGCGCGATGATGATCAGCGCGTTGAAGATGATGGCCGACAGGATGGCGCTTTGCGGCGTCGCCAGATGCATGATGTTGAGCGCTTGCAGCGGCCCGGTGGTCTGGCCCGGCGCGATGTAGAAGACGGCGAACATCGCCGGGATGATGGCGAAGTATTTGGCGACGTCGTTGGCGATCGAGAAGGTCGTCAGCGAACCGCGCGTCATCAGCAGCGCCTTGCCGATCTCGACGATCTCGATCAGCTTGGTCGGGTCGCTGTCGAGGTCGACCATGTTGCCGGCTTCGCGCGCGGCGACCGTGCCGGTGTTCATGGCGACGCCGACATCGGCCTGGGCAAGGGCGGGCGCATCGTTGGTGCCGTCGCCGCACATGGCGACCAGCTTGCCCTTGGCCTGTTCGTCGCGGATCAGCTTCAGCTTGTCCTCGGGTGTCGCCTGGGCGAGGAAGTCGTCGACGCCGGCTTCCGCCGCGATCGCCGCCGCCGTCATCGGGTTGTCGCCGGTGATCATCACCGTGCGAATGCCCATCTTGCGCAGTTCGGCAAAGCGCTCGCGGATACCGCCCTTGACGATGTCCTTAAGGTGGACGATGCCGAGCAGGCGCCCGTCGCGCTCGACCGCCAATGGCGTGCCGCCCGACTTCGCGACCTCATCGGCGATCGCCTGCAGGTCGCGGACGGCGTCGCTGCCGGGCCGCGTGCCGCTGCTGGCGAGCGTCGACTGATTGACATGGGCGAGTACCGAATCGACCGCGCCCTTGCGGATCGACGAGCCGTCGATATCGACGCCGCTCATGCGAGTCTGCGCGGTGAAGGGCACGAAGGTGGCGTGCAGGGTCGCCATGTCGCGTGCGCGGATGGCGTATTTCTCCTTGGCCAGCACGACGATCGAACGGCCTTCCGGCGTTTCGTCGGCAAGCGAGGCGAGCTGTGCCGCATCGGCCAGCTCCTGCTCGGTGACACCCTTGACCGGGCGGAACTCGGTGGCCTGGCGGTTGCCGAGCGTGATGGTGCCGGTCTTGTCGAGCAGCAGCGTGTCGACGTCGCCCGCCGCCTCGACAGCGCGGCCCGACATGGCCAGCACGTTGAAGCGCACCAGGCGGTCCATGCCGGCGATGCCGATGGCCGACAGCAGCGCGCCGATGGTGGTCGGGATCAGGGTTACGAACAGCGCGACGAGAACGGTCACCGAGATATATCCGCCCGAATAGGAGGCGAAGCTCGGGATCGTTGCGGTGGCCAGCACGAAAATCAGCGTCATGCCGACGAGCAGGATGTTGAGCGCGATCTCGTTGGGTGTCTTCTGGCGCGCGGCACCCTCGACCAGCGAGATCATGCGGTCCAGGAAGGTGTGGCCTGAAGCGGCGGTGATGCGCACGCGGATCCAGTCGGACAGCACCTGCGTGCCGCCGGTCACCGCCGAACGGTCGCCGCCGGATTCGCGGATGACCGGCGCGGATTCACCGGTGATCGCAGCCTCGTTGACGGAGGCGACGCCCTCGATCACCTCGCCGTCGGACGGGATGATGTCGCCGGCTTCAACGAGCACGATGTCGCCGACCTTCAGGCTGGTGCCGGGCACCAGCTTGAACTTGGCGCGGCCCTCGCCGTTCAAGAGCTTGGCCTGGGTCTCGGTGCGCGCCTTGCGCAGCGAGTTGGCCTGCGCCTTGCCGCGCCCCTCGGCGACGGCTTCGGCGAAGTTGGCGAACAGCACGGTGAACCACAGCCAGATGATGATCTGCAGGGTGAAGCCGAAGTCGCCGCCACCGGTCGCCAGGTCCCTGAGGAAGAGGACCGAGGTGAGCAGCGACACGATGGCGACGACGAACATCACCGGGTTCTTGATCAGGGTACGCGGGTCCAGTTTTTTGAAGGCGCCGCCTATTGCGGGCCACAGGATGCGGGCATCCATGATTACAGCGGATTTGGACTGGCTCATTTGGTGGCTCCAGTATCGATGGTGTTGGACGGCGCCGATCGATCGGATGCCGAAAAAAGATGCGGTGGCCCGTAGGCCAGCAGCCAGATGACGATCATGACCGCCGCGATGCCGATGAAGGTGGACAAGGTCGGGAAGGGAGGGGGGGTTGCCTCCCCCTCATTGTCGGCTCGGGACCGGGCCTTGCGACGCCCGATGTTGAACCAGGACATGATTTTTATCCAAGGTGGGCCGTATCAGAAAGTCTGCCCGTGGATCATCGCCAAATGCTCGACGATCGGTCCGATCGCCAGCGCCGGGAAGAAGGTGAGGCCGGCGACGATCAGGATGACGCCGACCAGCAGGCCGACGAACAGCGGACCGTCGGTCGGGAAGGTGCCGGCGGAGGCCGGGACCGACTTCTTCGCCACCAGCGAGCCGGCGATGGCGAGGGCCGGGACAATGACCAGGAAGCGGCCCATCAGCATGCCGATGCCGAGCGTGATGTTGTACCAGGGTGTATTGCCGCTGAGGCCGCCAAAGGCCGAGCCATTGTTGGCCGCGGCCGAAGTGTAGGCATAGAGCACCTCGGAGAAGCCATGCGGGCCGCCATTGGCCATGGAAGCGACACCGGTGGGCAGCACCACCGCGATGGCCGTGAAGATCAGCATCGCCAGCGGCAGGCATAGGATGGCCAGCATTGCCATCTTGACCTCCTTGGCCTCGATCTTCTTGCCGAGATATTCGGGCGTGCGCCCGACCATCAGTCCGGCAACGAATACGGTGATGACGATGAACATCAAGATGCCGTAGAAGCCGGCGCCGACGCCGCCGACGATGACCTCGCCAAGCTGCATGTTGAGGATCGGGATCAGGCCGCCGATGGCAGTGAAGCTGTCATGCATGGCGTTCACCGCGCCGCAGGATGCGGCCGTGGTGATGACCGCAAACAGCGCCGATAGCGCGATGCCGAAGCGGGTCTCCTTGCCTTCCATGTTGCCGCCGTCGATGCCCAGCGCATGGACGAGCGGATTGCCTGATGCCTCGGCCCAGTAGCAGACGGCGACACCGGCGATGAAGAGAGTGCCCATGGCGGCCAGGATCGCCCAGCCCTGACGCTGGTTGCCGACCATACGCCCAAAAACGTTGGTGAGTGCCGCACCTAGGGCAAAGATCGTCACCATCTGGATCAGGTTGGAGATCGCGTCGGGGTTTTCGAACGGATGCGCGGCGTTGGCGTTGAAAAAGCCGCCGCCATTGGTGCCGAGCATCTTGATGGCGATCTGCGAGGCGACCGGGCCGAGCGCGATCGTCTGCTTCGCGCCCTCGAGCGTTGTGGCGTCAACATAGGGGCCGAGCGTCTGCGGTATGCCGAGCCAGACATAGACGAGGGTCAGCACGATAGAGAGCGGCAAAAGGATGTAGAGGGTGCAGCGGGTCATATCGACCCAGAAATTGCCGATCGATTTGACCGAGGCGCGGGCAAAGCCGCGGATCAGCGCCACCGCAATGGCGATGCCGACGGCGGCCGACATGAAGTTCTGCACGGTCAGCCCGGCCATCTGCACGAGATAGGACATCGTGCTTTCGCCGCCGTAATTCTGCCAGTTGGTGTTGGTCGGGAAGCTGACGGCGGTGTTGAAGGCAAGGTTGGGTTCGACGGCGGTCATGCCGGCCGGATTATAGGGCAGGATCCCTTGCAGGCGCTGCATGACATACAGCACCAGGAAACTGACCAGGCTGAAGAACATGATGCCGGCCGCGTAAGTGGTCCAGTGCTGCTCTTCGCGCTCGCTGGTTCCCGAGATGCGATAGAGGCCGCGTTCAACCGGGCCGAGTATGGGCGAGAGAAATGTGCGATCGCCGTTGAAGACGCGGTACATGTAGCCGCCGAGCGGCTTCACCAGCAAAACGACGATCACGCAGTAGAGAAGGATCTGTATCCATCCGATGAGGGTCATGAGAGTGGCTTTCCGTGCCTGGCGCCAGTTGCTGTCAGAAGCGTTCTGGGCGAACGAGGGCGTATGTCAGGTAGACGAGGAGGAACAAGGTCACACCGCCACCGAGGATGTAGTCGAGAAGCATTTTTCGATCCTTCTGCTCAGAGATTGTCGCAGGCTTTGATGTAGGCGAAGGAAAGGGCGAAGAACAAAACCCCTATGCCGATGACAACAACGTCCATTGTGATGTTCCTTGCTTTCGTTTTGTGCTTGGCGATCGCGCCTGGCAGGTCATAAATTCCATGAAAACGCCCGCCGTACCTTGAACGGTCACGGCGTCCGGGGCGTTTTGCTCGTGATGGAATATGGACCCGATCGCCATAAAGGTTCGAGACGGGGCAGGGCGGAAAGAAATAGGAATCCTATAAACGTTTTGGTGCCCTGATTTCAGGGCTGGTGTCGAAAAGCGCCACGCGCCGCTTCGCGGCCCGCATGGGATTGTCGTCCTGTCGGTCGGCCATGAATGTGATCAGAGCTGCAGCGTGACAGGTCGGCTCCAATTATCCTACCTTGCGACGACGCGGCGACCGAGCATCCTGTCGGCGCATCGGGAACTGACGAAGGAAGACAGATGCTCGACATCGCACCATCGCAGCAGGCAGCCACCTGGCTCGGCTCCTTCGGCCGGGCACTCGAAGCGGGCGATGTCGACGCCGTGACCAACCTCTTCGTCGAGGATTGCTACTGGCGCGATCTTTTGACCTTCACCTGGAACATCAAGACCATGGAAGGCCGGGCGGCGATCCGCGAGATGCTGGAGGCGACGCTGGCGACCGCGAAGCCGTCTCACTGGCACCTGTCCGGTGAGACGAGCGCGGACGAGGGCATTGTCGAGGCCTGGTTCAGCTTCGAAACGGACGTGGCGCGAGGCGAGGGCATTGTGCGGCTGCAGGACGGCCGCTGCCGGACGCTGTTCACCGCGATGAGCGAGTTGAAGGGCTTCGAGGAGCAGAAGGGTCCGGCGCGGCCGCTCGGCATCCGCCACAAGGCCGATCCCGGTCGCGAGACCTGGGCGGAGGCGAGGGCGCGCGAGGCGCGCGACCTCGGCGTGCGCGAGCAGCCCTATTGCCTGGTCATCGGCGGCGGCCAGGGCGGCATCATGCTGGGCGCGCGGCTGAGGCAACTCGGCGTGCCCTCCCTCATCATCGAGAGGAACGCGCGCCCCGGCGATTCCTGGCGCAACCGCTACCGCTCGCTCGTGCTGCACGACCCGGTCTGGTACGACCATCTCCCCTACATTCCTTTCCCGGAGAACTGGCCGGTGTTCACGCCCAAGGACAAGATGGGCGACTGGCTGGAGATGTATACGCGGGTCATGGAGCTCAATTACTGGGTCGCCACCAAATGCGTCAGCGCCAGCTATGACGAAGCCGAGAAGGTCTGGACGGTCGTGGTCGATCGGGTCGGCCAGCACATCACGCTGAAGCCGAAGCATATCGTCTTCGCCACCGGCGCCTACGGTCCGCCCCGGCAGATCGCGCTGCCGGGCGCCGAGACCTTCCGAGGCGAACTGCTGCATTCCAGCCAATATTCCAGCGGCGAGAAATTCCGTGGCAGACGTGTTGCGGTCATAGGTGCGGCAAGTTCGGGGCATGATGTCAGCGTCGACCTCTGGGAGAGCGGCGCCGAGGTGACCATGGTCCAGCGCTCGCCGACGACTGTGGTCAAATCCGATACGCTGATGGAGGTCGGCTTCGAGATCTTTTCCGAGAAGGCGCTGGCGCGCGGCATCTCTACCGAGAAGGCCGATATGATCGTCGCCTCGACGCCGTTCGCGCTGGTGCCCAAGGGGCAGCGGGCGCTCTACGATGTCATCAGGACGCGTGATGCTGCGTTCTACGACCGCTTGCGGGCCACGGGCTTCGCTATCGATTTCGGCGAGGACGAGACCGGGCTGTTGATGAAGGCCTATCGCACCGGCTCGGGCTTCTACATCGATGTCGGCGCCTGCGAGCTGATCATCAATGGCGAGATCGGCGTGCGCAGCGGTGTCGGGATCAAGTCGCTGACGCCGAGCGGCATTCTCTTCGAAGACGGCAGCGAGCTTGCCGCCGACGCAATCATCTCGTGCACCGGCTACCAGTCGATGAACGAGACAGTTGCCGCGATCGTCTCGCGCGAGGTTGCCGATAAGGTCGGTCCATGCTGGGGGCTGGGTTCCGGCGTGAAAGGCGATCCAGGACCGTGGCAGGGCGAATTGCGCAACATGTGGAAGCCGACGGCGCAGGACGCGCTGTGGTTCCATGGCGGCAATCTGGCGCTGTCGCGGTTCTATTCGAAATATGTGGCGCTGCAGATCAAGGCGCGGATGGAAGGGATTGCAACGCCGGTTTATGGGGCGCCGAGTAACTTCGGCACCTGACTCCGAGCGCTACTCGTGGCTGTGGCCGAAATGCCTGGCCGTAACCTCGACATGGGTGTGGTGGCTATGCGCCTCGAAACGCTCGGTCTCACTGACATCGCCGGCCGCCTCGTTCGGCCACCATTTGCCGCCGATGACGATGCCATCCGAGACCAGCCGCTGCTCGGCGACCAGCGAGGCGCCGACGGCGTCGACGAAGGTGAAGCGGCCTGGTACCTGCCTGAGCACAGCGACGTCGCCTATGCCGCCGACTTTGAGCGTGCCGAGATCGGGCCTCGCGATCGCTTCGGCCGGCCGCTGTGTGGCGGCGCGCAGCACCTCGACCAGCGGCATGCCGAGCGCCAGCAATTTCGACATGCAGACCAGGATGTCGAAGGCGGGACCGTCGACACAGTAGAGATGCACGTCGCTGCTGATCACATCGGGCGCCAGCCCCTCCCTGAGCATGGCTCTCGCCACCTCAAAGTCGAAGGAGCCCATGCCGTGGCCGATGTCGAAGATGACGCCGCGCTCGCGCGCCAGCCGCATGTCGGGGCGCACCGCGCCCGAGGCAAAGACCGGCGCGTTGGGGAACGGCCGGAAGCAGTGGGTGAGGATGTCGCCCTTGCGCAGCCGGGGCAGCACTTCGGAGCGGCCAGGTGGGGGCTCGTCGATATGCGCCATCAGCGGCATGCCTGATTTGTCGGCGGCCTCGAGCGCGAGATCGACTGGCGCGATGCCGCTGGTGCCGCCGGCATGGCGGCCGGAGCGGACCTTGACGCCGACGACCACGTCTGCGTGCTCGCGCACTGCCGCCACGACCTCGCGCGGCTCGCAGAGCCCCAGATCGCTGCATTCGCCGACGGAAACCGTCTGCGAAAAGCCGAATATGCCGGCGAAGGAGATGTTGACGTAGGCGAGGATGCGGACTTTCGAGCGCTCGATGACGTGGCGGCGAAAGCCCAAAAAATTGCCGGCGCCGGCGCTGCCGGCGTCGACGAAGGTGGTGGTGCCGCTCTTGGCGGCGAGGCGGTCGGCGTCGACGCCGAGCGAGGTGCCGCCCCAATAGACATGGCTATGCAGGTCGATGAGGCCGGGGGTGACGATACAATCCCTGGCATCGATGATTCGAGTGGCATGTTCGGCATCGATGGCTGCATCGATCGCCGCGATCCTGCCGTCGGCGATGGCGAGATCGCGCGACGCGTCGAGGCCTGAGGCCGGATCGATGAGGCGGCCGCCTTTTACCAGGAGATCGAATTGCATCGGCCAGCCTCCGTTGCGTTGCACTGTCCGGTCAGAGCGGCCGGTAGGCGACGGCTTCGACCTCGATCTTGATGTCGATCATCAGCCGCGATTCGACCGTGGTGCGGGCCGGCGGATCCTTCGGAAAATGCCGGGCATAGACGGTGTTGAAGGCGCTGAAATCGCGCGCATCCTCGAGCCAGACCGTGGTCTTGACGACGTCGTCCATGGTGCAGCCGGCCAGCGCCAGTGCCGACCTGATGTTCGAAAGCACCTGCTCGGTCTGTTCGGTGATGCCGCCCGTGACCACCACGCCATCGCTGCCGACCGGCACCTGGCCTGAGACATAGACAAAGTCACCGGCCCGCACGGCGGGCGAGAGCGGCACATGGGATGTTCCAAAACACTGCTTGGGCAAGAAAAAACTCCTGTTCAGACCTAGCAGGACCGTTCGTGGTCGCGCCGTTGCCGACCCTCTACGCCTATCGGCGCGATCCTCATAGAGGCCCAGTTGGAAAGCAACATTTTCGAAAACCGATGTTGCTTTTCTGCAGGCGGCCCAGCATCTTGCGCCCGCCACTGCCGAATGCGATCACCCTTGGCGAAGCGGGGTCGGTGCCTGCCGGCGCGTTTCCAGCCAGGAGAAAGAAAATGACTCTCGACAAGAACCCGTTTCCGGCCGGCGACGCCGATCGCAACGCGCTGTGGGAGATGCTGGTGCGGCGCGACATCGACGCGTTTCTCGGACAGGACTGGTCGATGGTCGAGGACGACTTTGTTGCCGAAAGCTTCTTCGGCATGCACGCGCATTTTCTTAGCGATGCCGACGCCTGGCGCCTGCAGTTCCCGACGCTTGCTGCCTATCGCGACGAATGGCTGCGCCAAGCCAGGGAGACCGCTGCGACGGCATTTGCCGAGCCGCTGCGCGAGGCGCTGTTTCGGGTCACCAACATGCGCGACATCGATGTCGACGGCGACCGTGCGGTGCTGCACAAGAAGTTCAACGGTTCCGTCGCCAAGGCCGACGGCAGCGTCGACCGGTTGAAATGGCAGACCCTCTATTTCTGCACGAAAGTCAGCGGCCGCTGGAAGATAGCGGGATTTGTCGGCTATATGCCGCATCCGTTAGGCAGCTAGCAGCGTCGCCGCCGATCGGGCCCTAGGACGTTTCTACGATCCCTTGATGCTCTCGGCTATTTCGTGCAGCACCTTGCGATCGGTGCCATGCCGTTTGATGAGTGTCCGGGCCTGCTCCGGCGTGATGCCCGCCTCCTCGGCGAAATGCCGGACCTCGTAGTCCTCGTCGCGGGCCACTTGCGAGCGGTCGCGGTTGTCGGTCTTGGTCTTGTCATCGGCCATGACTGCGTCCCTCGTTTCAACCAAGAGCATAACGAGCAAGATTTCCAGGAGTTCCCAGGCGCAATCCGAGCCAGGCTAGTGTCGGCCTTCGCCGACGAAGACATGCGCCTCCCTGGCGGCGGCGGTGAATGCCCGCCGCGCGGTGCCAACCGCCCGCCGCTGCTCCATCGCATCCATCATCGCTTTCAAGGCCGAGCGGTATTTCGGGCCGCGCTTTGCCTGCGGCCATTTGTCGACCAGCAGCGAGGCGGCCTGGACCGTGCCGGTTACGGTCAGGAACCGACCTGTTCGTTCAGTTTCGATGGTCACGGGAACGTCGAATTGTTCATCACGCATTGACGCCACTCCTCGATTCCAACGAATCGAACGGCGCAACAGGCTATTCGTTCCCATGCAGTCGAAACTGCGGCTCCCCCCATATGCTTTGACGCATTCCGGACGGAAAACCGCTTCGCACTTTTCCCGGAATTGCTCAGTGGGTCCGGTGATCGAACACCACCCCCATGGTCTTACCAATTGCCGCCATCACGATGAGTTCGACGAGATCGTCGTCGCTGTCCTCGCAGGCCGGGCTGATCCGGCGGATCGCCTCGATCGCCGCCCTGGTCGAAATGGTGTCGCCGGCGCGGAATCTTGAAAGCGCAGAAGAAACAAGTTCTTGCGCCGTCATGTCGATGACAGGCACGTTCAGCACGACGTTCATTGGCCACCTCCTGCCATGAACCCTCCCGAAAAGGATGATACGCCGAACGGCAATTTCCGCCAGCGAAATGGTGGTCCGACCAGTTGGCAAGGCGCGTTGTCGGCTGGCCGAACAAGAGAGGAAGGCAGGCGCAATTCTGCGTGTGATAAGGTCGAGCCGATACCCCATCCAGGACCGTCATTCGAGATGAAACTGTTCTTCAGCCGCAATCCAAATCCTCGCCTCGCGGTGGCGGTCGCGCGCGCCCTCGAGGCGAAGGTCGAGTTTGAATTCGCCGCACCCATGGCGCCCGGGCAGGCCGAGCGATTTCTGCCGCTCAACCCCAATCTTACCTTGCCCATATTGGCAGGTTCGAGAGACAGCCTCTGGGAGGCCGACGCCATTGCCTGCCGGCTTTCGCGCGACGCGAATTCGGATTTCTGGCGCAGCGGCGATGACGAACCCGACATGATCCGCTGGCTGAGCTGGGGCAAGGAGAATTTTGTGTGGGCCTGCGACACCGTGCATTTCGAGCGCGGCACCAAGCAGCGCTATGGGCTTGGCCCGATCGATCCGGAAAAGATCGAGGAGGGGCTGGCAGAGTTCCGCAAGGCGGCTGCGATCCTCGAGGCGGAGCTCTCCCGGCGGCAATGGCTGGTCGGAAATTCCGTTTCCTATGCCGATTTCCGCATGGCCACGTTCCTGCCCTTCAACGATGCCGCCGGGTTGCCCCTCGATGATTATCCTTCCGTCCTCAGCTGGTATGGCCAGCTCGAAGACATCGACGCCTGGTGCGACCCCTTCAAGGGGCTGGATGCGCCGCCATTGGCGCCGGTCAAGCCTGCGTGAGGCGGTGTCGAAGAGGCCAGGCAGGCCGGCATCTGGGGTTTGCTGCCCATCTAGGCTGATGGCGATCGCCCAGCTTGTGCGCAACACGGAGCGGCCGGCTCTGCGCGCTCGACGGGCTGCCATGCGGTTGATAAGCCCGTCTGCGAAGGAGAGCCTTGAGTCGACATGACCGTTGCGATCGAGATGGGACACACGATTGCGGGCGCGCCGGCGGCCCTCGACCTTGAGGAGCTGCTGGCGACCCGCCTGCTGGTGCAGGGCAATTCGGGCTCCGGCAAGTCGCATCTGTTGCGCCGGCTGCTCGAACAGAGCGCGCCCTGGGTGCAGCAGACCATCATCGACCCCGAAGGCGATTTCGTCTCGTTGGGCGAGCGTTTCGGCCATCTGGTGATCGATGCCGAGGAGCATACCGAGCGCGGCCTGCAGAGCGCCGGCGAGCGGGCGCGCATCCATCGCGTCTCCACGGTGCTCAATCTCGAAGGGCTCGACGCCGAGAACCAGATGCGGCGCGCCGCCGCCTTCCTCGGCGGGCTGTTCGAGGTCGCTCGCGACCATTGGTACCCGATGCTGGTGGTGGTGGACGAGGCGCAGCTGTTCGCGCCGGCCGTCGCCGGCGAGGTATCGGACGAGGCGCGAAAACTCTCGCTCGGCGCCATGACCAACCTGATGTGCCGCGGCCGCAAGCGCGGGCTGGCCGGGATCATCGCCACCCAGCGGCTGGCCAAGCTCGCCAAGAACGTCGCGGCCGAGGCTTCCAATTTCCTCATGGGCCGGACTTTCCTCGATATCGACATGGCGCGCGCGGCCGATCTTCTGGGCATGGAGCGGCGCCAGGCGGAGGCGTTTCGCGACCTGGAGCGCGGGCAGTTCATGGCGCTCGGCCCGGCGCTGTCGCGCCGGCCGCTGGGCTTGCGCATCGGCCCGACCGATACAAATCCGCGCAATGGCACGCCGCGGCTGATGCCGCTGCCGGAGGCAGCCCTCGAGGACGCCCGCGCGATCATTCTGGCCGCCCCGCCGCCCGAGCCTGTGCGGCCGCAGCGGCGGGCGGCGTCGCCGGACCTACTCGATCAATTGATGGCGGCGAAGTCGGCGGCGCTGGACATCCGTCCCGAACCGGCGGAGGCGCCGATCAGCGCCGAGGATCTGGCGGAGCGCCGCGAGCGGGTGGACCGGGTTCTGCGTGCCGTGCTGGCGGAGCCTGATGCGGGTTTTCGCGTGATCGGCGTGCTCTATCAGGAGTTCGTCGTCCGCTGCCGCATTGAGGGCCTTGCCTCGGTCGTGCCCGATCTTCCGGCGTTCCGCCGCATGCTGACACGCGCCCGCGCCGGCCTTGGCTCGGATGTGGCGCAGGATGACGCCTGGCAGGACGTCTCGGTGCGCGCCTCGCTGCTGCCCGAGGATATGCAGGGCGTGTTCATGATGATCGCCCGTGCGGCGAAGGAGGGCTGGCCTTGTCCCAGCGACGCCGCGATCGCCCGCGCCTATGGCTCGCACTCGCTGCGCCGCGCCCGGCGTTTGCTGACCTACATCGAGGAGCAGGGCCTCATCGTGTGCCAGCTCGACGGCACCGGCCGGCGCACGGTGACGCTGGTCGAACTCGCCTGGGCAACGGCCCCGGGCGACCCCAACGCCGAGGAGGCGGAGCAGGGGAGCCTGGCGCTGTGATCGATGACGCGCGCTAAACCAGAAGTGTTTCGCCGATTGGCGCGAGGCCTTTTATGCTAACGCAGCGATGATTCGCAGAACGGTTTTGGCAGGAGAATTGATCCGGTGCGGTTGAGATCTGTTCCGCTGGGTGTCGTCAGTATCCTCGGCCTCCTCGTCGCCGTCATCGCCTTGACGGCGTCGGCCCGGTCTTTCGCCGCACGATCCGATATCCCCGGCTGGCTGCAGGCCCATGTCGGCGCCGGCGACGGGCAAGTCGCGCAAGTGGTGCTGGAGCGGGCCCGCGCGCTCTACCTGAAGAAAGTGGGCCAGGGCGCCGTCAAAAACCCCTGCTACTTCGCCATGGACGCGACGCGCCCTGGCGATATGGGCAATGGCGTGCTGGGGCGTCGATACTACGTCATCTGCGAGGCCGAGCAGTCGTTTCGTGCGATTTCGTCGGGTCACGGCAGCGGCCGCAATTTGAAAGGCGTCGTCGATTTCTCCAACGGAAGACGCTGCGCGAAAAACTTCGGCAATGCGTTGGATTCGTCACTGACGACCGGCGGCGCCTATATGACCGGCGAGGCGAAAACCTCGTTCAAGGGCTATTACCGCGTCGGCGCGAAACAGGACACGGTGCTGTTGCGCACCTTCATACAGTTCGACGGCGAAGGCGAAGCCGCCAACGCCAGGCAGCGGGTGATCGGCGGGCACGCGGCGCAGGTGCTGAGGGGAATGTGCCTTCGCAAAAGCCCGAAAAGCTCCTACGCCGACCATGACGGCTACGTGCCGTTCGGCAAGCTGGTGGATTACGCCGGCGGGCGCAGCAATGGCTGCACCAGCTGGTCGTCGGCGGATGCCCGGCAGATGATCGCGATGGTGAAGAACAACCCGACGACGCTCTACATCTATCCAGAATCGCGCGACATCGCCGCCGTCGCGAAAGCAGGCGCCTATTGGAATGCATCCTGCCTGAAGGAGATCGGTACGCCGAAATTCTGGCCGCGGAAAACGCTCGAGCCGATCATCGCCCAGTACAGGAAGGATCATCCAGCACCGCCGCCGCAGCCGGTGCCGATCTGCAAGGGGCTGTGATTTTTCGTGCTTGCCTGCCGGCATAGCCGACAGGCGGATGGCGCTGTCCTCCTGGTTCGAAATTGCAGGTGATGGCATCGTGCTCCAGTTGGGCGTGCTATGGAGACGGCAGCGCTAGAGTATTTGTTTTACGCAATTCCGGACGGAAAACCGTTACGCGTTTTTCCTGGAATTGTGCCAAGCGGAGCAGGAAAACATGACCCTGACCAATCGAGACATTGTCGAGCTGACGGCATGGCGCCGCAAGCTGCACCAGCATCCGGAAATCTCGAACGAGGAAGAGAAGACCGCGAGCGAGGTTGTCGACTTCCTCGCCGACACGGAGCCGGACAAGGTGCTGACCGGATTGGGCGGCCACGGTGTGGCGGCGGTCTACGAAAGCGGCAAGGCCGGACCGACGGTCCTGTTCCGGTCGGAACTCGATGCGCTGCCGATCTACGAGCTTTCAGGCGTTTCTCATGCATCGCTGGTGCCGGGAAAGTCGCATATGTGCGGCCATGACGGACATACCGCGATCCTCGCCGCACTTGGCCGCCAGTTCGGGCGCGAAAGACCTGCCCGCGGCCGCGTCGTGCTGATGTTCCAGCCGGCCGAAGAAACCGGCAATGGCGCCGCCGGCGTCGTCGCCGATCCGCGCTTTTCCGAGATCGCGCCGGATTTCGCCTTCTCGCTGCACAATCTGCCCGGCGTGCCGTTCGGCGAGGTGCGCATCAAACCCGGCGTGGTCAACTGTGCCTCACGCGGCATGCGGATCGTGCTGGAGGGCAAGACCGCGCATTCGTCGATGCCCGAAACGGGCGTCTCGCCAATGCTGGCGGTGAGCCAGCTGATGCCGGCGCTGCCTGCGCTCGGGCACGGAACCTTTGCCGACGACGACTTCAGCATGGTGACCGTCACCCATGCCCTGATGGGCGAAGCCGTGTTCGGCATTGCGCCGGGACATGCAGAAGTGTGGGCGACGCTGCGCACAAGGCGCGACGAGCGCATGGCGGACCTGTGCGCCGCCGCGCAAGCGCTGGCCACAAGGATCGCGGGAGAGCATCGCCTTTCGGCCCGCTATGACTACCACGAGATCTTCGTTGCTAGCGTCAACGCGCCGGATGCCGTGAACCATCTGCAGCGCGCGCTGGACGAAGAAGGCGTGCCACGCACAGAGGAAGCCCTGCCGATGCGCGCCTCGGAAGATTTTGGCATCTTTGGCCACAAGGCCAAGTCGGCGATGTTCTTCCTCGGTGCCGGCGAGCGCTACCCGGCGCTGCACAATCCCGACTATGACTTTCCAGACGATTTGATCCCGATCGGATCCAGAATATTCATGCGCACGGCGCGCAACCTTCTGGGTTGATTGGCTCCCGGGCTGGCCGCCTATTTGAGCAAATGCTCGATCCCAGGCGGGATATTGATGACGTCGCCCGGTTCGTCATCGGTTCCACCAATGACGTAGCCCGGTTCGTCCGAGTATGAGAAGACTTTCGTAATGATGCCTGATTTGAGCGCTTCGCTCCAGACGTTATAGAGGCCCTCCGGCGTTGCCAGGCCCATCATGGCAAACACATCGCCGCTGCGGACGCCCATTTCGTCGAAATAGTCGGAAAGCATCCGCTTCAGGGCCGGATCGGGCCTCGTCGAAATTTCATCGAGGTTTCTGTGCCCCGTCGGTGCAGGCGCTCTTTTCCTGCCGTCCGTTATTTGATGGAGGCGATCCTGGCACCGACAGCCGCGGCGCGGACCTGACCCCCCAGCCAACGCGAAGGGGCAAGCCGAGAAACAGTACGCCCCGCCTGCGTGAACTTCGCCTTCCGACCAGCCGTTCTTGACGATCTTTTCCGGACAGCGCGGCACCAGCATCGGGCAGCCGTTCAACTGCGTCCTGCCCACCGCGGTTTCGAGGCCAGCGGCCCGGATCATACGTCCAATCGCGAGCGCGGAGTCCACGTACCCGCCGCGAGACTGAAACACGACAGGAAGTCTTTGGCCCTTCAGGCGCCTCAGAAACTTCTTAAATTGCGTAGCTGTGTCAGCTGTTATCGTGCCTTCGGCAGATATCCATTGGACGCAACTTACTTTGCAATCGCCGTTCCTAACCAGAGCGAAATTCATCGGCCATTCTTCGGGCGTCTGCTGCTTTGCGGCATGCGATACGGTAGCAACCAAGGGCAGAAATAAACCTGCGACGATCAAGCAAGAGATTGCCAGCAGACCCAAGCGGGTTGTCATGATGAAAAGCCCCTCAGCAGAATAATTGCTATCCTCCAGAGGCCCCCGGACACAACTCAGCGGCAAGGGTTAAGAAGAAGTGAGTCCGCTTGGGGGCAGTTGGAGCGGGCATTCCAGAACGGCCAATTCCTCGCCCTGTCACTCGGTAGATTTTTACGAGATGCGGGCGTGACTCGTCTTAGGTTTGAGCACAGTGGCGAGCACGATTCCCGCAACGATAAAGGCAGCGCCAATCAGATCGTAATCGTGCAAGCTCTCTCCAAGCAACAGATAGGCGAGTATGGCGACGAACATCGTTTGCAGATAGAGCAGCATGCTGACCCTGCTCGCGCCAAGCGTTTCCACGCTTCGGTTGTAGAGGTAGTACATCAAGGCGCCGCCCGGGCCTGCCAGATAGGCGAGCGCGAGCAAGCCATTGATGTTCATGGCGGAGCGTTCGTCGTTGAACAGTTCCCACAGGTGGAAAGGCAAAGCGACCAGCGCGCCGGCTCCGAGCAGGAGCACGACCAGGGGCAGGAGTTCGAGGCCGAATTTGGAACGGCGCAAAAGCACGGTGTACAGACCCCAGCAGAAGGCGCTGCCGACAATCCACAACTCGCCGGGATTGAACCGGAGTTGAAGGAGCGCCGTCAGGTTCCCGTGCGCGACGATGACCATCATCCCGGCCAAAGCGAGCAGCGCGCCAAGCGACTTCCAAAGCCCGAGCGGCTCGCCAAGAACAAAACGCGCGAGCACCATCGTCATGACAGGGGACAGCGCCATGATGATGCCGGCCGTGGTTGCGTCGGTGTCACTGAGGCCGTGGTAGATCATGCCCTGGCACAGCGTGAGGCCGATCGCTCCGACGGCGACGATCTCCACCGCCCGGGATCGTACAAGCCCTATCATCGCGTCGTGATGACGGTGCACGATCGGTAGCAGGATGGCGCAGGCCAGGGCCAACCGCCAGAAGCAGAGGCCCCAGGGCGGCATTTCAGGCGCAACCCATTTGGCCACCGGTCATAGAGGACATGGGGCCAGCGGCAGCTTGCTCCGTGTGATGTGCTATCGGCATTGCCTGCATGTCATGACCCCTCCCTTCAGTGAACGGTGCCCAAGGACGTGCCCGCAATATCCCCGTGTTTGGATACATCCGGTTCTGAAAATCGTGAGGCCGGAAGAAGAACCCCGCTGAATGCCGCGTCAGCGCTTCCCCTACCGCTCCTCCACAATCCGCAAATACGCCGCCGTCACGAACAGCACGATCAGCCCAAACAATATCCGCCTTGCCCCTTCCGGCATCTGCAGGATGGTCAGCAGCGTCGTCAGCACGGTGAGGATCAGCGCACCGATGATGGTGCCGGTGTAGCCGCCGCGGCCGCCGAAGATCGAGGTGCCGCCGATCACGGCGGCGGCCACCGAAGGCAGCACCAGCGGTTCGGCGAGCGACAGGGACGGCGCCTTGATCAGGCCGATGTAGAGCAGGCCGGTGATGCCGGCGAGCAGGCTGGAGATGACGTAGAGCGCGGTGATGACCTGCCAGTAGCGCACGCCCGACAAGCGCGCCGCGCGTTCATTGTCGCCGACGGCGTAGAGCAGGCGGCCGAAGCCGGTGCGGCGCAGCGTGAAGACGATCAGCACCGCCAGCGGCACGAACAAAAGCAGCGCGTTGGGGAAGCCGTAGGTCAGGCCGGTGCCCAGCCAGTTCAGGAAATCCGGGATCTTGGCGCCGGAAGCGATCACCGTGCGCTGGTAGACCTGCAGGCAGCCGGTGCCGATCAGGCTGGTGCCGAGCGTCATGATCAGCGGATGGACACGGAAGACGCCGACGCCGATGCCGTTGATCAGGCCGATCAGTATCGCCGGCATCATCGCCAGCAGGAAGGCCACCGCCGGGTCCTGGCTGACGATTTGGGTCGCCATGATGAAGGCGCTCATCGTCGCCACCGTGCCGACCGAGAGATCGATGCCGCCGGTCAGCATGGTCATGGTCTGGCAGCCGGCGAGGATCGCCAGCGGGATGGCGAACTTCACCGTGTTGGCGAGCCAGCGCTCGTTGACGATGCCGGGCCGCAGGATCTGCAGGATCACCACCAGGATGACGAGCAGGATGATCAGGGGAACGAGCGGCCGGTCGGCCATGAAGCGTTTTACGCGGCGGCCGAAGGGGACGGGGGTGATCGCGGTGGCGCTCATGGGGCGGCTCGTGGTGGCGACTGGTTTCGCCTGATGTTGGTGGCGTTTCGTGAGGATGGTGCTCTACGGCGCCCCCCTCTGTCCTGCCGGACATCTCCCCCACGAGGGGGGAGATTGGCGGCTTCACCCTCGGCGCCCTTCTTGCACCTTCGGAGATTGGCGAAGGCCGTGGCGACATACAATCTCCCCCCTCGTGGGGGAGATGTCCGGCAGGACAGAGGGGGGCGCGAAGGATCGCTACGCCCTACTTCATGCCGATACGCCAGCGTCATGGCATTGCTCCTGCCGGGCGGCCTCTTATCGTGATGAAGGCGCCGAACATCACCACGGCGACCATGATGGCGCCCTCGATGATGGCGGTGACATTGGGGTCGATGGCGAGCAGCGTCAGATCGGTGCGCACCAGCCGCAGCACGAAGACGGCGACGATCGGGCCGAGCAGGCCGCCCTTGCCGCCGCCAAGTGCGACGCCGCCGAGCACCACCGCGGCGACGCTGGCCAGCAGATAGGGGCCGGGGATGGGCGCGCCGATGCCGGTGCTCATGGTCAGTGCCAGCCCGCCCATGGCGGCGAACAGGCCCGACAGCGCGTAGGCGATGATGCGGGTGCGCGCGACCGGCACGCCGCTGCGGAAGGCGGCCAGCTCGCTCGAGCCGATGGCGTAGATGGAGAGGCCGAGCTTTGAGCGCCTTAGCGGTATCCAGATGATGCAGAGGCAGACGACCAGCAGCACCAGCGCCTTCGGCACCCAGGCGTCAATGCTGTCGGGCAGGCTGGGGATCGGCAGCGTGCCGACGATACTGGCCTTCAGCCATTCGGCGGCAGCACCACCCGGCGCGCCGAGCACCAGCAGCGCCGCGCCCTGCAGCACGAACAAAGTGGCCAAGGTGACGACGATGTCGGGCACGCGGGTGACGACGATCAGGATGCCGTTGAGCGCGCCGAGCACCAGCCCCATGGCCAGCACGAAGGGCACCACGAACAGTGCGTATTCCTCGCTGGCGCCGTTCATCATCGAGGCGGCGGTGACGCTGGTCAGCGCCATCATGGCGGCGACCGAGAGGTCGATGCCGCCGGCGATGACGACGACGGTCTGGGCGGCCACCGCAAAGGCGTAGGGCAGCACGGCGCGCACCAGCGAGCCGAAATCGCCGCTGCCATAGCCCGGCTGGATCAGCTTGGTGAGCACGAACAGCAGCACGAAGAGGGTGAACAGGCCGGCGACCCAGCCCTGGTTGCGGAAGAAGCGGGTCAAGGGGCCGCCTCCGGGGTCTGCGGCGGTTTCGACGTCGGGTCGGCCAGGATGCCGACATCGGCGGTGACGCCGCGCGGCAGGCCGTAGGCGGCACGCATCAGCGCCGGCTCGTCGGCGAGTTCGACGGGGAAGATGTCGACGACATGCCCGCCGAAGATGACGATGACGCGGTCGCAGACACGCTGCACCTCTTCCAGTTCGGAGGTATAGAACAGCACCGACTTGTCCAGGCCGGCGAGCTCGCGCAGCAATTTGTAGATCTCCTGCTTGGTGCCGACGTCGATGCCGCGCGTCGGGTCGAAGCACAGGATGGTGCGGGCGTTGGCGGCGATCCAGCGGGCGATCGTTACCTTCTGCTGGTTGCCGCCCGAGAGCCGCTGCACCTCGCCTTGCGCGCGGGTGTCGATCTGCAGGCGGGCGATGGCGCTGGCGACCACCGTACGCTCCTTGTGCACCCGGATCGGTCCCCACTTGCGCAGTGCCGCGCTGAAGGGCAGCGCGATGTTCTCGTGCACCGAGCGCTGCATGGCGAGCGCCTCGGTGCGGTCGCCCGGCACATAGGCGATGCCGGCGCGAATGGCGTCGCTCGGGTGGGTGAATTTTACGCCCTGGCCGTCCACTTCGATCGTACCGCCCGAGGGGCGGATGGAGCCGGCAAGGGCGGCAAAGAGTTCATCCTGGCCCTGGCCCTCGAGCGCAACGACGCCCACGACTTCGCCATTGGCGAGGTCGAAGGAGACGTCGTTGAGCTTGGAACCGACGCGCAGATTGCGCACGCCAAGGCGCGGGCGGCTTGCGGCCGGCGATGCGACTTGGCTCGCCTGGCGCGCGGCCATTTGGGTCTTGACGATCCTGGCGCCGAGCATCAGTTCGACGATCTTTTCCTCGACGCCGGGCACGATGTCGACGACGCCGACAGTCTCGCCGTCACGCAGCACGGTGGCGCGGTCGCACAGCGCCGAGATCTCGACGAAGCGGTGCGAAATGAAGATCACCGAGCGGCCGCTGTCGCCCTGCCGGCGCACCACCTCCAGCACTTTTTCGGCGAGGTTCGCGGGCAGCGCCGCCGTCATCTCGTCGAGCAGCAGCACGTCGGGCTCGACGGCCAGCGCGCGCGCCAGGTCGAGCACGCGCAAAACGGCGAGCGGGATGTCGCGTGCGGTGTCGCGCAGGTCGAGGTCGGGAATGCCGAGCTCGCGCACCCAGGCGCGGAACGGCTCGACCGGAGTGCCGGTCAGGCGCAGATTGGAGAGCACGTCGAGATCGAGGATCAGCGACGGCTCCTGGTAGACGGGAAGCAGGCCGGCGCGGCGCGCGGCGGCGGGCGAGCGTATGTCGCGCGTCTCGCCGCGGATCAGTACGCGGCCAGCGTCCGCGTGGATAGCGCCGGTCAGGATCTTCACCAGCGTCGACTTGCCGGCGCCGTTGGCGCCCATCAGCGCATGGACCTCGCCCGGCAGCACCGACAGCGAAGCGTTGCGAAGTGCTGCAACTGCACCGTAATTCTTGGCGACGCCGGTGGCGTCAAGGAGCGGGTTGGTGGTCAAATCGCTGTCCGCATCAGAAATTCTCTTGCTGGCACTCTACGCGCCCCCCTCTGTCCTGCCGGACATCTCCCCCACGAGGGGGGAGTTTGGCAGTTGCGGCGCCGGCTCTCGTCTTGCAACGCTGAAAATTGGCGAAGCGGTCGCGACATCCAATCTCCCCCCTCGT